>CAYPTZ010000344.1:0-4641 GCA_964413395.1 uncultured archaeon
GTTTATATGCTCTCTTTAATTCAATAAGTTGACCTCTCAATGTTTCCAATTCATCTTCTAATTGATCAATACGGAATTTTCCTGAAGGTCCCAAATCTCCTCTTAATTTATCTTCTTCATCTATTAGCTCTGTTTTAACAGTTTTAAATGCATTCAATTTGAAATTCATAGTTTGGGCGTAATCCATATCATATTCGTATTTTTCATTATCTAGGTCATCTTTGAGATCCTTTAATTTCTTTTTTAGTTTTTTTTTTTTATTTTCAATTATAGCTAATTTCATTTTAACTTCTAATTGATCTTTGATTTCCTCAGGTAATTCTATATTAGATTCAGGATCATCTTCATCTTTTTTTATATTTTTATTTTCATCAGCAGAGTGAACACGATCATCTAAACTATCTTGTGATCCTTCAGAAACCAAGAAAGGAGTTTTGGATGAAGAAGAATTGGTGTTGTCTTTTGAATTTAATCCTTCGATATTTCCTGTTCCAAGATCTTTATCTAAATCTTCCCTTTCTTCTTTACTTATTTTTGGTTTTGTTGTATCTTGGGTTGTTTTTTCACCGCAAAAGATACAAAATTTATCTGTATTCCTTATCATTCTTTTACAAGATTGACATTGAATTTCTTGAAATTTGGCCATTTTTTTTCACAATATTTGATTATTATCTTTTAATTAAAGAATTAATTTAAAATATTTATAGGCACCAAATATTATATTTTTTGACTAATCACATTGCAAAACCAAAAGCTAATTCCTATACACGTAGGATTATTGGGTCATATTGATGCAGGAAAAACGGCTATTGCTCGTTCTCTAAGTGAAATCATTTCAACTGCTGGACTTGATAAGCATCCTCAGTCAAAGAAGAGAGGGATAACTATTGATATTGGTTTTACCTTTTTTCCTCTTGAAAATTATATGATTACATTAGTAGATGCACCAGGACATGCAAATCTTATAAAAAATGTTTTTAGTTCTGTCAATATCATTGATATTGCGTTACTTATTATTGACGCTGCAGAGGGTCCTCAAGTTCAGACTGGAGAACATTTAATTATCTTAGATTTATTAAAAATATCTCGAATAATTGTGGTAATTAATAAAATTGACCTTATAACAGCAAGGGAATTAGAAATTCTAAAAAATAAAATAAAAATTCTATTAGAAAGTACTAGATTTAAAAATTCTCATGAAATTCATGAAGTTTCAGCTAAAAATAATATTGGATTCGATGGGCTAAAAATCAAATTATATGATAATATCAAACAATTGAGTATTCAACGAGATATCAATTCAACGTTAAAATTTTTGATTGATCATCATTTTAAAAAGAAAGGATTTGGAACAATTTTAACGGGAACTGTATTATCAGGCAAAGTCTCTATTGGAGAAAAAATTACCATTCTTCCCATAAATATAGAATGTAAAGTAAGATCTATTCAAAAATCCATGATATCAACAGATAAAATAGAGGCTGGCGATAGATGTGGAATCGCTGTAAATATTGGTGAGAGTTCTCAAATCTATAGGGGGTGTTTTGCAACAAATGATGTCTCTTATTATTCATTATCTTCCATTTTTGAAGTTGAAATTAAAGAAAATGTACTTTTCACAAAAGATTGTAATTTTGGTCAGAGTGTTAATGTTAATCTTGGAATGATGTCCTTAATGGGAAGGATTTTTCCGTATTATAATTCTGAATTTAATGAACAAAATATTAAAGTTGCATATTCTCTAAAATCTTTAAAAAAAAAAAAATACAAAGCTATATTGATGTTGGAAAAACCTTATTATATAAATGCAAAAGATATTTTTCTTTTAAGCAGATTGGATTTATCTCCTAAATCTTTAAGGATTATGGGAATTGCTTGCATTAAAGAAATAATAAAAGCTCCAATTCACCTTTATAAGGAAAAAATTAAAGTAGGATTTATAAAGAACCCCAATTATTCAAATTCATCTATGATTGTTGAAGGATTAAGCAAGTCACGAATAGGCGCTCAATCGATTATTGGACAAATATTAGAAAATCCCTTTGGAGAAATTATATCTGTTTTTGGGCAGAAAGGTAATGTTGAAGTTAGTTATTCAAAAGAGTTAAATGCACATATTGAAATCGGAGAAAAAGTATATTTAAAGTTATATAAAAGAATTAATATTGAATATTCTCGTTCATATGATAAAATTATAAATTAACTAGGAAATAACTTTTAATAAGTTGCCTCTCCAATGGCAATATTCTCTAACAATTTAATTAATTTCTCAAATGCTTTAGATAATCTATGAAAATAATAACCTAATTTGGCTGATTTTTTACTGTGTGATAATAACATAAATTTACTTGATTCAGCAGTAGTAATAATTGTATATCCATCTTCACCTGTAACAACTAATTGTTTTAAATTACCGAAATTTAATCCTTGTGAAACTTTATTTGCGAGTGAGACTAAAGTAGCGGGAGATGCACTATGCTGATCAACAGATACCGTTGCATGGGTCGAACTTGCAATTCTGAGCCCTGTTTTTGTAACAAGTGCCGTTCCTTCAAGATCGGTAGAGCTTTCTAACACTTCCAGCATTCTGTGAAGATCAATTTGTAAATTTTTATCAAGATCAATTTCTGACAATAAGTTCACCTATAATAGAAACCTATTCTTACATTGTATTTCACATGTAAAAATTTTTCTGTGAAAAAAATTAAATTACTATTTTTTATCTTGAAATTCAACTTCATTATTTTTAGACCATTTAATAAATTCATATTCCAGAGGATTAAATTTAAAACCACATACACAGGATGAAGAATATGGATTATTTTCTAATAAACAGTTAGGACAAATTTTAATATTGCATTCAGGACAAAAATCTGCAAATTTTATAATATTTTTACATTTTTTACATTTTTTATTAATGAGATTATAGCTAATATCGGGATAATCCTGCATTATATTTATTTTTGTAAATAAAGGTTCTTTATCTTCGTTAATTAATTCTATATTTTGATGATCGATATCTTCTTTAGTTATATAATATGGTTTTTGGATATTTTTCATGTCATTTAGAGGATCAATCCATCTTTTCATTTTTGAAATTGATTTCTTCTTTTGATCATCAATATCTTCATATATTTTTTCCAGAATATAGCGTTGAGGAGAATTTTCATTACAAATTTCTTTATAATTTTCTGATTGTATAACATTATACCATTCTTTCTTTAAATATTTTTCAGGATTCTTTTTAATTTCTGCTTTTGTTAACCCTTCTGAACCAAAAATGAAAGCTATTGATAAGTAACCAATTCTTCTGAACAATCGGTAATCTAATTTAAGGATTAGAAAAAGTATAAATATTGGAATAAATAATAGAAAAAGTCTGCGAAGATGAAAATTTTTCCGTTTATCAGCACTTAAATTGACCCAGCAATTAAGACAGAAACTATTACTTAGACATTTTTTGCATACTGTAATATTACAGATAGAACAGTTCTTTAACTTACCTGACTTATATATATCTCCGCAAAGTTTGCATATTTTTTTAGAAACTAATTCTTCTTCAATATTTATTGAAGGTAAAATTTTTCCTATTTCAGAAAAAGTTTCATCAAATTCTTCATCGTCTATATACTCTTTGATGTTATATTCTTCTAAAGATTCAAGAATTTCAATTACAATAACTTCGTTTGATTTATTTTGAACTTTAATTTTTTCTATTGAATTAATTGAATAATTTTTATTTTGTTCGGCTAAAATTTCTTCAATTGTATTTTCATTCTTCACTTTATTGCAGTTAATCAACTTTTCATAATTGAATTTTACAAAACTATCAATATTTGAATCGAGGAAAATTAATATTGAATTCTTTGAGATATTATGAATCATTTCATTATTTAAAATAATCATATTTCCACATGATATCACTAAATTAGATTTGTTGGAATAATCTCTAAGATTTTGTTGGTAAATCTTAATAAAATTATCATATTTCTTCTGAAATTGGTCTAATTGATTCTTTTCTTCAATTAATTCGACATTATGACTAATATTTATGAATTGTCTTTTCAATCTTTTTGCAAGTAAATTTCCAATGATATCTTTTCTATCTTCTAAAATTCCAATTAGAAAAATATTTTCATTCATCTATTAATTTCTTAATTTGGTTCTTTTTTTATTTTTTGGCGAAACTTTAATAAAAAGAAAAAAAAGAAAATCAACTAATTTAGTAATTTTGTCGGCAGTTCTTCATTAATAATTCAAAAAATTTATTGTAATTAAAATTATTTAGGGAGAAATAATCAATATGGGAAGAACTTTATCATCTTTCAGACCTGCATTAGAAAATGAGATTGAGTCTTGGAATGATTATAAACAAGGTCTAAATCTCGATAAGAAAATAATTTATGATAAAATTATGAGTTATGCTCGAATAAATGCTGATGCTGGTTCATTGGTTGCAAGACCTCTTTTATCTGAGGTGATTTTTTTTTCAATAGCCTTGGAACAACAAAAATTAATTGACAAATTACTCTTAAAATTAGAAAATGTTGAATTTCTGTCGATTTTTGTCTAACTTAATGACATTGCTTTGCAATGGGGCTTAAAAAAGCAGTTATTGAGGCGGTAGTCCGATCGGGTGCA
>CAYPTZ010000345.1:0-1761 GCA_964413395.1 uncultured archaeon
CTACACGACGCTCTTCCGATTAAATTAAAATATCTTATCTACTTAAATTGACAATTATTTATCGATTCGGGAAATATTTTTTTTTTCCGAATTTCGGCTTTCTTAAATAAAAAAAGACATATTTTTTAGCTAGAACGGAAAAATAAGGAAAAAAAATCCGATTTTGTACTTTTTTTTTTTTTGAAAAGCTTTTTATTACTATATTTTCATTGAATTACACATGAGTATTTTTAATGACAAATATGTCATATATGATCCTGAATCAATTTATAATCCTTTAAAACTAAAAACAAGAAAAATAATAGAAGAAATTAAGGAAGGAAAAATTAAGTTACCCGTATTTCAACGAAATTTTGTTTGGAAAAGAACCCAAATTATCGATTTCATTCAAAATTTCTTTGTAGGTTTACCAATTGGAAGAATTATATTATGGGAGATTAATCGAAAATCTGATTATTATAAAAGTGCAAGAAATATATCCAAAGAAGAAAATACAAAATTTGAAGTAATTAATCTGGTATTAGATGGACAACAACGTTTATCATCTTTACTTTCAATTCTAACCAAGAATAATATTATATTTGGCTCAAAATGGCAACATTTAGAAATCGTCTATAATCCCATTAAAGTAAAATTCGCCTTTTCAAATAAAAATAATGAAAATGATCCACGTTGGATTCCTTTACACACAATTTATTCAAATGATTTTAAATTAAAAGAAAATAAGGACAAATTTTGTGATAAATATATCCAAAATTTAATCGCTTTAGTAAAAAAGGGGAAAATGGAGTCCCTTGATGTTACAAAAGAAGTTGAGTTGAGAAGTCGAATCAAGGATCTTTTTCGAATACCAGAACGAATGTTAAAAGTTGTAACCCTAACTGATTCAAATATAGATTTAGCATTCCAATTATTAAGAAGTGCAAATATTGGAACCCCATTTAATAGAAGTGACATGTTATATGCATTCATTAGTCATGTATCTGAAGAAATTGGAGAAAAAATTAGAAATTTTAATCGCGATTTAATAGAGGGATTTTCTTTCGAACTTTCTATTCGGTATATCGTTAGATTATTAATTTTATTTCAATATAAGGAAAATTATTACCCTAACTCATACTATAATAAAAATTTTGATGATCTAGCAATAAAAGCTCTAACTCAATCAGCTAAATTTTTACTAAATAAAGAACTATTCAAAGAATTTCTAATTATTCTAAATGTTGAATCTTTAAAATGGTTAAAGGCTTTAAAATTATTGGAATTCAATGAATTTGCTATAAATTCAATAATAAAGCGTAAATCCATATATATTGTGTGTTATTGCTATTATTCAATAGGTGTAAAATTTAGTGTCAATATCAAAAAATTGAATTCCTTTATTGGGAAATGGTTCATATTTAGTATTTTGACTCGAAGATATGACCATTTAGAATATGAATTAGAACGCGAATTTGCTCAAATCGCAGATTTTACACAATTTATTGAGTTTTTAGAGCAAAAAATTCAAAAATCTGTTAATAGTGATTTTTGGGAAATTTCAATGCCTAAACTTATAATAAATATAACTTCAAATCGAAATGACATTTTACAAATTTATTTTCTTACAAAAGCATCAAAAAATATTGCTTTTTCAAGAAAATATCAAGTGATTGATTATTTTTCAAATAGCATTAGCAATCCAGATAAAAAAAAAATTAAGAGGTTTAAAATTTTTAGTAATATTCTTGAAAACCAAAAAAAAATAGTCATTAATTATCT
>CAYPTZ010000345.1:1771-4628 GCA_964413395.1 uncultured archaeon
TTAAAAGTGCTGCCAACAATATGATTTTAGATTTAGGTACTAGTTCTTCTCAAAAAATATCAAAACTAAATTATCCTTCAGAATGGGGGAGATTTTTAGGTACATTTGATAATAAAATAGATCTAAAAATAATCAATCCAACATTTCAAGAATGGGATTTTCCCAATTCTTTACAGGATGAAGAAAAGATATTTAGCGATTCCAAGGATGATTTTCTTGAATATTTCATCAATTTTCTTGAAATTAGAAGTCGACTTATGGCAGGTAAATTAAAACGTATTTTTTTAGAAACATTGGAGGACTAAAAAATGCATGAAGAAACACCTTTGTCATATTTTACCTTAGTAAACAATAGATATGATGAACTAGATTTGCTAGAAAAAAAAAAAAAAATTAATACATTTTATAATAATTCAAGACGATGGCAATGGTGGGAACACCCAAAAAACTTGGAATTTGTTTATTGTATAATAGGGGTTTTAAAAAATCCCTATATCTATTATGATAGAATTCCAAATTATCTTCGTTCAACCAAAAAATGGTTTAATTTTATCAAATCGGGATCAATATATAGGGATCAATTCACCCATTTAAATAATTATGAACTTTTTGATTTTCTCTGTGATTGTAATGAAGTATTATTTTTGGAATTATATAATGAATTTAATCAAAATATGGGTAATCCAAACGAAGAAGAAAGAAAAAAATTTATTGAGAGACATCAAGCATATCTTCCCAAAACAACAAGTGGATTTAATAAAGGAAATGTTATTCTGGATTATAATTGGAGATTATCACATCAAGGTCATCTGTCAAAATATTGGCGATTTGTAAGAAATGATATTACTCATAAAATTCTTGAATGTTTTTTATCGAATCATAACGATTCAGGTAAATCAAATTATAATGAAATTGTGTTAACTAAGGATTTTCTCTTAAAAATTCTTTTATACTTACCTGCTCCTTATCAAATTCTAACAATGTTTGTTTGCCAATCAGGATTACGGATATCAGATGCGTTAAAATGTTTATTAGAGAATTGGGAAAATCTTCAAAAATTTGAGTATATCGACGATTCTGGAGAAAAACAAGAAAGATTTTATTTTTATAATATAATTACAAAAAAGAGAAAACGTCCTATATATTATTTATTTCTTTCAAAAGAATTTACTGATCTTTTAAAATTCCTCTCTCATCGAGAAGTCTTAGATATCGAAATATCCTTATTATTAAGACATCCTAAAAATAATCATCATATTATAACAAAAGGGGGATATATTTTTCATCATGGAATGAGATCTAAAACAATTTTTAAGGATATTAAGGAAAAATTGAGAACAAAAAGTAATAAATATTGCATTAGTTCCCATGACTTAAATAAGGAATTGAAAAGAAGTTTAGTACAAATTCGTCAGCTGAATCCTGATTTAGAATATCCTGGTATAATACGAACGCAAATATTACGAAAGTTCTATATTACCCATACTCGACGTTTGATGGGTGAGTTTGATGCGGACTATTTGCGTTATATGGAAGGACACACTCCATTAGATGTGATGTTTATGATTTATAATCAAGATATTCGGGATAAATCTCGTTGTCTTGAAATATTCGTCAGTCTTTTGGAGCCAAATCTAGAAATTGGATTTACTGAAATTTTTATTGCCAATTATATTGAACGGAAAACAATGGCAAAAAATACTATTACCACCAATAAACAACAGATTTTTGATTTTTTTAATACTCAATCTGTGATTTCACTATTATCCATATGTGTATACCTCAAAAAATGTGGAATAATATTGAATTATAATGAAATGTGTTTGATCTTAAAGGAATTACAAAACGAAAAATGTCTCATTCTTGAAGGAGATTATTATCGATTTAGTCATTTTCAATCATCACTATAAAGCACGGAAAGAAATGATATACAAATATTTTATCTTATTGAAAGAAATAAAAAATTTTGATAAAATATATGGTGATGTTTCTGAAGAAAAAAAAATTACTACTTTTGAGCAAAAAAGATCTAAATTCAGAGATCAAGAAATCATTCATCTTTGAAAAAAAAACCAATACACCAACATTTGTACTCCTTCAATTTTTAGTTTTATAAAGCTAGAATTTTATAGATCAGTAACGAATTGTAAATTCAGGAAAACCTTGCTAATTTATGGACTGATCTAGAGGCGAATGCGCGCGATAATCTTCTTTGGCACTTAGATCGAATTGAAAATTATAGCTTGGATTTAAAAGATATCGTCAGAAAATATATTTTCCTTGATCTTTTATCTTGTGAAATTTAAATGGGATGAAGATTCTAAATTCAATCTAATTTCTCTATCCTCTGAGAAATAGATTTATATATAAATTTGAACAACATATTTTTAATGTAAAGTGAAGTAATTCAAATACTTTAATATAGTATTTTGGTATTCTTGGTATAATATTAGGAATGAGTTATAAATTTATGTATTTTTACGCCCTGTACCCTATCATAATCAGATTCTTAGAAAATAGGTACTCCCATCTATCTAAACTTCACCTCGACTTTTTAGCCAAAAAAAAAAATTCCTTCTTTAAATAAGTCTATCGTATATGACATTAGTGATGTTAGAGTGAGTCGTGGAAGCATGAATAGACATATATTCCCTATTCTCTCGAGTACATACTTCATACTAAAAAACAAACCGTGATTAAAATAATGTCAACACCTAATCCTTCTCAGGATATAAAATCTGAAACAAAAAGAAATGATTTAACTGTCCCTCTATCGGAATTAACTTCACCTGAATTCAAATATCACCTTAATCTTACAAATTCCCAAATAGCACAAACTTTTTTCCTCAATCTTCTG
>CAYPTZ010000346.1:0-1658 GCA_964413395.1 uncultured archaeon
AATTTAATTTCTTCAGGCAAATCAGGAAGTCTTGAAGACAAACTCAAACAATTTGATGTAAATATATAATCGGGAGAACACTAAACAATGAAAATGGATTTCAAACATTTGGCAGATGAAATACTAACTATTGATGCCTATGCAAAAAAAATTTCGAATAAACATAAAATTATTGTCAAAGATGTCATCTTGATTCTCGAAGTCCCCAAAACCCTCCAATATTTAGCCAGAAGTTTAGAGATTCCAGTGCATCAGGGAAAATTAGTTTTGATGGCCAACGATCAAGAAGAATTAGATGTCATAAAAATCAAACTGGAACAGCTTTATACCTTAAAAAATGATCATACGACATTAAAAGGAATAAAAAAGAAATAGTGGAGAATAATAAGATTTTTTTTATTTGCAAGATCTAATCAAAATTGTCATTATAAATTTAAGCCCACGAAAATGAATTAAATAGGACAATTTGAACCCTAATAAAAACCTCAGGTTTGATACCAAATGATACACCCTCAAATATCGCCAGAATCGAGTTGGCGTAAAGAAGACCATAGTGATTTTTTGATGAAAAGCAGTTTCAAATTGCCGAATTTATGGTTACATTACAATTATGGGGGATATCATTCAGAGCATGTATCGCATACTGCAAAAGGTTATCTTCATGAATATTTTCCAATCAATATTGTCACTTTTCTTAGGTATGATCCCCGAAATCCAACAAAAAGATGGAAAGAGCCCACAATCATTATAAATCTAGATTTCAAAACTCCGTTCTTTATTCCTTACTCTATTTTTCATTTAGCCTATGAAAAATCCTTAGGGTTTTTTAAAATAAAACCAAAAACCACTTGGAAATTAATTCTATCTTCAGCAAAAAATAAATATATCCTTAAATGTCCGATTTCTATCCTTTTTCTTATAGCTCAACAAGAATTTCCATTAGATCACTTAACCCAAGATGATATTGAACGTACTGCTCACTATTGGTCCCAAATTTATCCTATTTTTGCCCAAAGTGAGAAAATAGAATCCACGCATTCATACAAAAAACAAAGCCCTTTGAATATGGATTATCATTTGAAGATTTCGCGAGAAAAATTATTATCGGTAGCTAAAATTATAGATTCTCAACAAATATCTGAAATCTATACATATGTAGAAGAATATTGGAGAGTGGAATATAATGAACCTTTAGAAAACACGCGTAAATTTGGTTGGAATGCAAAATATATTCGTGATCCAGAGATCGAAGGCTTAAAAGAAGCTTGGGCTAATTCTTCCCGAATTCGCCGCCCTAAATCTTGCCTTGAAAGTCTCTATATTAAAAAACTTCCAGAAGATCCTATAACAATTTCAAAATCGTGGATTCCCAAAGTAGAGATTTCGTTGCACGATTTTTCAACTATCACTCATTTAAATTCCATTTTGGATAACGCCCAAAAAATCGACCTTGGTAAAATCCAGTTAGATCATTTTCCACGGTATTTCATCTCAAATTTAGAACAGTTTCCAACGAAGATTCGACACTACTTCAAATTTTTTAGTCAAATTTGTAAAAGTAATATCCAATTTATGGAACAATTTGGAAAGGTATTTCTCTTTTTTGATTTAGAGATGGGTCAATATTTATTTCTATATGTTCAAGGAGGAGAACTTGG
>CAYPTZ010000346.1:1758-4624 GCA_964413395.1 uncultured archaeon
GGAGAGTGGCGATATGATGCAGATTTAGATAAATTTCTGTCACTTCACACAACTCCTATTGAATTGGAAGAATATTGCCAAAAAATGAAGCGTGAATTCTTTGGGTCAGAAGAACATCCATTGGTGCAAGAAATTCTTGGTGATGGATACGAAGAAGAAAAAGACTGGGATGAAGAGGAATATGAAGATGAAGAAGAAGAAGAAGAACTTGACAATAAAGATGATCTTGATGTTATGAAAGATGAGGAGATTTAATTGAGAAAAATAAGGAATTACAACATCCTATGAAAAAGAGGAAAGAATAAATGGGCGGATTTCAGGATGATTGCAACAATAGGAGAGAACCAACACCGGGACCTAATAGACTTCAACGTCGGTATGTATCACGGGAAGCGGATTGTATGGTATGCAAACATGCTCAAAATTTTAAAGATTTTGATGGATTTCGAAATGTGTTTTTCCATTGTAGCAAAAAAAAGGAGCGAAGAAGATACGCTATAGGTCTAGATAAGGATAATTATTGTGAACATTTCCATTTACAATCAGATAAATTTATTTATCGCCCGATATCCATACATCCTACTTTAAACGTGTTTATGACCCGTCATGATAAATTAGATGATCCCATTGATCCCCAACGTCCCAAGAAAAAGACTAGAAAACAGAAAAGAAAAGAAAAGATTGAAGCAGTTAAGAAACGAATAATCTTTCGAATGAATGGTTTGTCAAAAGATTCTTTAGAACCTTTTTTACAGACAAACGTAGAACAAATTATTTACAATTATAAGAAGGATATCGCAACAGCCATTGCATCAGCTAATAATACTATTAAAATGCAACGCATTATTGATAATAATTTAGATTTTCAGCAAGAATTGAAACCCCTACCTATGACATTATACCAATGTAAAGAATTATCAACTATTCAATCTTTTAAACCGCAAAATTATCGGAAAGCGGAACACCTTTGTACTAATTTCCATCAAACGGTTGCAGAAAAACGAGGGGATAAATATTTTTCAGAATCTCAAAAAGCATATAAACGTCGTAATTATTGTATGCTCATTCATGATTATCATCCTTTATCATCTCTTACAGAACCACAGCAACAAAATATCTATATGAGATATATCAACGATCAGATCTCAATAAACCAATTAGCCGTAATGTTTTCTGTCGATTCTCGGATAATCACAAGAATTTTAATTCAAAAACTAATGAATGGGACCTTTAAGTGTAAAAATTTGACTAAAACAATCCTTAATCAAATTCGTGAGATGATTTTGAAACGATTTATTCAGACACAATATGTTCAAAACCTTATAGAAAAATATTCACTGGATGACTCTACCTTTTATCAGTTTCTTCAACAATTTTTGGCTTTGTACACTAAACAAACCAACTGGAAAAACTGCAACAATTTTCTCAATCAGGTTGAATACTATCTTCCATTACCCAACAATAAAACAAAAACAATAGAATTGCATTCTATTAATGGAGATCCATGCACACTAACCTTAAAGGAGAAAGAAAACTTATGCCATCAAAGTGGGGCAATCCCAGAACTTTTTAATGTTAATCAACCAACGACATTACCAATAAATTCAAATCCCTTACTTGCCCTCCAACATCATCTCCAACCAAATATTCAAGATTTATATGTTCTCCAAGGATTGCTATGTCAGGGACTTATCGAGGGGTATTATTATAAAGATATAATTGGTATATTTACTAAATTCCAAATTGAAGAGCTATATACTAAATTCAAGCAAACAATTTTGGATAAGATTGAAGATACAGAGGAATATACAACCTCAATAGATGAACTAAATATTAAGTTTAGCATCAAATGGAATGAACTTAAGGAACAATATACTCCTAAAAAATATATTTTCAAGAATAAAAAATTAGAAAAAAAAGCAAAGAAAAAACAAGAGGAGAAAATATTTTTCAAAATTCTGTTACTTCAATTAGAAGACATTACGACTCAATTTTCTCTGTGTAAAAATCAAGAAAGTCAATTAATTCCAAATAATATACAAAATTTAGATTATTTAGAGGCATTTCAATTATTTTTGGAACTTCAATACCTTATTTACCAATTTGCAGGTTATTATTCAAAAGGAAATACTCAAGAAAAAAAAATTAAAAAAATCATATATCAATTGATCAACAACCAAAGTAAAATTTTATCAAAAACTTGGAATTTAACTCAAAAATGGGAAAATTTTCCTATTTTTTCTCAATTAGTATTTTTCTTTCGCAAAATGGGCTTTTATTTAAATTCAGATTTATATAGTTTCATGCCAAAAATAGCCACAAAAAAAGAATACCAACAATATACTACAGATTATCCTTCTTCTTATCATAATCCTATAAGGGATATGATAATTGGGGGGAAATCTCAAGTTCGGCCTATGGTTCCTAATGAGTTTACCTTTGATAAAGAACTATTTTGTGTAAAAGGTACTTCTGATGTAATACCGTTTAAAGATATTTTAGATGCCGATTTAATGGACAAAAATATACCTCTCTCCTTAAATAGAATAACTCGAAAAGGGCTCAAAATGAAATATATTGAACAGATGTATGTTAAACGTATATTAGGAAAATGCATGTCTCATACAATAAATAATTTTGCTCAATTCGGAAAATATATCAATCAAGAACGGACCTCAGAATACTTCCAGCTGACTCATAATCAGGGAAAAAATAATAGTTTAAAGAGAACGGGCAAACCTTTTAGAACTGCCTTTGAAGGAAATCTCAACTCTGCTATCTCAAATACAGAGGATCGCACGAGAAAAATTGAAAAATTTCTTGATATGATCCCAACATCAATTGTTGATTGTGCCAATTATTGTTT
>CAYPTZ010000347.1:0-4608 GCA_964413395.1 uncultured archaeon
GATTGAAAGAAATTATATGAATGAAATCCAAAACCTGCTGAATCATAATGGGCAATTAATATGATCTTAGCCAAATGGACATTATTTTCTTTATTCTTAGAAGAGAAATGTTGTGTAATTATATTTTTAGAGTGAGATGTTTCTATGGTATTTGAAATAAATTGAGAATATAATTTTGAATATGAAGTAGTAACTAAAGCAACTATAAGCACTAATAAAATTATTATATCATATGATTTGAGTTGAAGAATTAAATTTATTATCATTGTAACACAAAAAATGAGAACTAGTAATTTTTTTTCTTTCATCTTTTTATTGGAATAATTGAAATCTTCTATAATTGGGATATAATTTAATTTTTTTATTTGATTTGAAAGGTAAATTTGAGCCTTTTTTTCTCCTTTAGATCCAGTTAACCTTGGGAAAGAAAAATCTTTGAGAATGCCAAACAAATCACGTTTATTTTTATCAAAAATAAAATCGTTCATTTACTAATTATATTAGGAAAGAAGTATGAAAAAAGGTTTTTTAAAATATAGAAATATTTTTTATTTGATGGTTTTTAATAAATCCATTGTATGTTCCCAATTTTCTACTTGTGACACCTTGTTAGGTAATTCTGTTAATCTACTTGCAATTGCATAATCATTTCCACCTTCCATAGTCCTATCTCCAAAGAAATGAATTGGCCCTTCAATTAATTTAATTACTTGGGCTTTATTTTTTCCTTTTTCATAAATATCAATACTTATTTGACCACCAACAGTGGCTTCGATCTCTGAAAATTGGGTCATAATAGTGTTACAAATTTTTTCCCTTTCTTTCACTTTAATATCATATTTATAATAATCCAATCGTTGTTCTTGGGTGCAATCTCTACCTACAATTGAAAAATTTAGCATACCTACTCGATGTTCAAAATGATTACCTGTCCTATCTGGGTACTTACTATTATCAAAAAAATCTTGTAATAAGTCTAACAATTCTGGCGGTGCATGCCATTCATTACGATATACTTCTTTTCCATGTATATAATGGATATTTCCTGCAGTATTATAACAAGCATTCACTGATTCACAAATTTTAGAACCTACTTGTTCAACAGATTTTGGATAATCTGATCCTGTTACTAAGTAAACATTTTTATCTTTTAGCCATTCTAAAAAAAAAGACTCAAAATTTGGATCAATTCGTAAACGGGAAGGAGTTAAAGTTCCATCAATATCAAAAACATAATTTATTCTTGCCATTTTAAAAATCCATTATATAGTTTTTAGCAATTCTAATAATTAAGCAAGAATAAAAAATTTTTTGAAAATTTGTAAAGTTCAACTACATTACAGTATGAAATTTTAGTCAATAATTATAAAAAAAATGCATAATCCATTGAAAAAAATAATTTGAAAATAAGTATTAAATGAAATGAATCCTTTATTCAATCTAATCGATGAATCCTATTATCGAAGCTGATTTAATTTCAATAATTATTCCTTCTTACAATCGTGAACATATTATTCTTCGCGCAGTGAAAAGTATCCTAAATCAGACTTACCAAAATATTGAATTAATTATTGTTGATGATTGTTCAACAGATAAAACAACTTTATTAATTAGAGAAATAATGAAAAAAGATTCTCGTGTCCAGCTATTAGTAAATGAAAAAAATAGAGGTCCGAATTACACTCGAAATTCAGGGATTAGACATTCTAAGGGAAAATATATTTCATTGTTAGATTCAGATGATGAATGGGTTCCTAATACAGTAGAAATTTTATGGAATAAAATAAGAACAACGGGACCAAAAGTAGGTGCAGTATATCCTGGGATAAGGGTCATATCAAAAAATAATATTCGGGATATGTATCCAAAATTTAAAGGAAATATTTTTAAAGATCTTTTAATGCGAGGAACAATAGGAAGTTATCCATTAATTAAGCGAGAAGTTTTCAAAAAAACGGGATTATTTGATGAAAATGATATTTTACGTGTTGGAGGTCACCAAGATTACGAAATGTGGGTAAGAATTGCTCTTTATTATGAATTTGATTGCGTAAATGAGATATTATTACATTATCACAGTCAAGTTGATAGTATTACTTATTCAAGTCTAATTAAACATCCTTTTAGAAAAATTAAATCTTACTTTTATATCTGGAAAAAATATAAAGAATATATTCAGAATGATACAGATATTTATTTATTTTACTGTTACAAGATTTTTGAGTTATTATGTACTGCAAATAATAAAAAATGGGCAAAAAAGATCATTTTCATCGCCTTAAAAAGGAAATTTATTAAAATTCGTACATATTATCACCTTATATATTATTTAAATAAATTTTATTCTCCTTTTGATTTGTTAAACAGAATTCATAAAATAGCCAGCCAAATTAAAGTGTGGATTGAACGATTTACTTTCAAATATTCTGGTTAATGTAATTAATACTCTAACTATAGGTAGCTATCATTTTTAAAATTAGGAAAAATGAAATAGAATATAGAATTATTTTTCTTTGAATTATATGCAAAGTGTAATTGGAATAGTAGGAATGCCTGGAGTAGGTAAGACAACTGCATTAAAAGTCGCCAGAACCTATGGAACTATCATCTCTATGGGAGATGTAATCCGAGATGAAGCTAAATCTCTTGGATTGGAAAATAATTCTGAAAATCTCGGTCGAATTTCTAAAATATTGAGAGAAAAAAATGGTCCAGATGTAATTGCACAAAGATGTATTGATAAATTAAAAAAAAATAACCAATCCCAATGTTTTATTGATGGAATTAGATCAAATCATGAAGTAGAATTATTTAAAAACCATTTCAACATTAAAATTATTGCTATTGTGGCCTCAGATGAGCTCAGACACCAATGGATTCTTGGAAGGAAACGTGAAGATGATACAACTTCCATTGATAAAATTATTCAACGTGATGATCGAGAAATAAGCTTTGGAATTAAAGAAGTCATTGAAAACGCTGAATATAAAATTCAAAATAATGGCACAGTAGAAGATTTAGAAAAAAAATGTTCAGATATTATAGGAAGTGAAATAGGACTTGATTAAAACAGAAATAAAAATGGATATTTTTCCCACTGAAAATATTGATAAAATTAAGCAAATTTGTAATTTATTTACAGAATTAGACAATTTTGATGATTTAATCCATGAGAAAAACGAATATAAAGAAATAAGATTTATAATTGAAGGAATTGAAGGTTTAAAATTTCTTTTTTCTCAAGTCAGAAAACAGAAAATTGTTGAAGCTGTAAGAGGCCATGTTTACAATTTCATAAATGTTGATATGAATAGATGTTCATTTATTCTTAATAAACAAGCTCTTACAATGGGAAAGGTGGGATTGTGCTATAATTCGGACGAATCTCCTTTAGGGCCCGTGAGAATAACTATTTCGGCAAATCATATTGAATCGGTAATAAATTATTTATTTCCTCCTACAGAAAATGGACAGGTACTAGAAGCTGAAAATCCAATATTAGAATAAATATTTAAAAAGCATTAAAAATAAGGAAAACAGAATAAAACTGGGATTAAAAATGAAAATTGTATCCTTAATTCTTGCAGGTGGAAGCAGTGAAAGATTTTGGCCACTTTCTAGGATTTCAAAACCAAAACAATGTTTGAGAATTCTTTCTAATAAAACTTTAATAGAAGAAACATATCTTAGGCTTAAGAATTTTGGAGAATTTGCAATAGTTGCTAATTCGGATTTATGTAATATATTTAAATCCATTTTACCTTCTAATGTGCTATATATTGAAGAACCCTTTAAAAGAAATACTGCCCCTGCAATAGCTCTAGCATGTAAAAAAATAATTGATACTTTTGGAGAATGTATAATTTTTGTTGAAACTGTTGATCATTTTTATGAATCAGTAGAAATTTACATAAATACAATTAAAAAAGCATGTGATTATGCTCAAAATCATGATCAAATTATTTTAATTGGAATTAAACCTACTAATCCCCATATAGGGTATGGATATATTCAGAATGATGGTCTTATTAAAGAAGATTTTTATAAAATTAAATCTTTTAAAGAAAAACCAAATTTAGAAATGGCTCAAAAATACCTATTGGATCCTTCTTATTCATGGAATTCTGGAATGCTTGTTGCAAAATCTTCAATAATATTAAATGAATTTAAAAACCATTTACCCAACATATATGAATGTATAATAAATAGTAAAAATGATTATGATGAAAAAAAAACTTTTGAGGATAAATTCACTGAAATTGAAAAAATTTCTATGGATCATGGAATACTTGAAAAATCATCAAATATAGTTGTTTTAAAAACTAATATGCATTGGGATGATATCGGTGAATTTAATGCAATACCTAGAATTAAAAAAATAAGTGACAGTAAGAATTATTTTGAAAATGAAGTTATTTCATTAAATTCTAATAAAAATATTGTGCTATCTAAAAAACTAGTCGCTTTAATTGATATTGATGATTTAATAGTAGTTGACACAAAAGATGCATTGCTTATTTGTAAGCGAGATCAAACCCATAAAATAAAGGAACTATTAAAATCTCTCGATGAAAAATATCATTAAAAAAAAAAGATGAACATTTTCTA
>CAYPTZ010000348.1:0-2086 GCA_964413395.1 uncultured archaeon
CTTCTGCACGAACGATCGTATCGGCTTCACGGTTCGCACAGCCCAGCGGCTCGTCAAACGTGTGGCCAACGAGGCTATGATCTCCAAGCCCGTGACGCCGCACGTCCTCCGGCACACCTTCGCCGTTAACTGCGTGAAGCGGGGCGTTAGTACCGCCAGCCTCAAGAAGATCCTGGGCCATGACCGGCTTGAGACGACCGAGATCTACCTCAACATCTGCCCGGAGGATGCGCTCAACGAGTTCTTTCAGAAGGTTGAGGGTGCACGACGGCAGCGGTGGGAGTGAGCCACTCGCGGGAAACAACAAGACGGCCGAAGTGCCAGAAACCACCTTGGTGACCCCGTACGAACACCAATAAGGGCCAGGCTGGTGCCGTCAGGACCACCAGCCACCCTTTAGTCTCCTTCCGCGCCGGTGTAAACGGCCATACGCATCATGATACCGTGTCTTTCCCTCACTTTGGCTCAGTTTCCTCGCAGATGAGCATCCACCCGCCGCGCGGTTTGACGGGCAAGGTCTGGTCGGGCTTGAACAGGCCCTCGGCCTGGAGCTTGTCGATCGCCGGCGCGCGGAGGCGAGCACGCGCCGGGTCCAGGCCCAGCGCTTTCCAGTCGATCTTCATCTTGCAGTCAACCGCCTTGGTGTGCCAACTCGCCACGACCACCAGGGCGGAGCTCTTCTTGCGGTACACCGTCACCAGCACGTCCTGACGCCCGGTGGTTATGGGGCAGGCGTCCGACCAGTAACCCAGCATTTCGGCGTCCTGGATGCCGAAGTCGTCCCAGATCTTCCAGAGTCCGCGCGGGTCCCCGCTCCAGGGCAGGCGGCTGGTCATGCCGTACAGCATGCCCCGCCACGGATTGCCTCCCCCCTGGAGCATCTCGCCCATCACGCCGAAGGGAATCCCCGCGATCTCCACCATCCAGTGATCCGGCGGCTCGTCGTAGTTGCGCCCCTCGCCTATCCAGATGCTGTCGACATAGGGCAGGTGTTCGAGGTAGAGGTTCAGGCAGTTGGCGTAGCCGGCCCGGCCGTTGAAGTGGTTCCACGAGTGCAGGTCAAGCAGCGCGCCGGATCGGTTGGCGTCGAGCACGCGGCGGACGCGCTTCATGATCTCGCGGTCGTAGCCGATCTCGTCGAGGTACAACCCGTCGATCTCGAGAGTCCTGGCCAGGTAGCCGAGGCCCTCGATGTAGTAGTTGTGCCACCGCGACAGGCCCGTCTGGCTGATCGACGCGCACCACGTGCCGTTGCCGAAAGGATGGTGCCACGCCGGCGAGTACCCCCCGCCCAGATGCTCGATAAGCCACGCGTAGCCCCCGCCCGGCCCGTCGGCGAAGATCTCGTGATTCAGGCTCCGCAGGGCCCAGAGCTCGGCGGTGTGGTTGCTCAACTCGCGAATGGTGTAGTAGAGCTTAACCTTCAGATTCCGCTTGTGGGCGGCGTCGATGTAGGCCCCGAGTTTGTCGTCGGTCAGGAACGGGTAGTTGATGAACGGGTTCAGGTCGTTGCCGTGGTGGATGTTGATGATGTTCGCGCCGGTCGATGCAACGTTCTCGACGGCCGGGGCCCCCCGATGGTAATAGCGGTGCTGCCAGTGGACCTTGGGGTCCAAGGGCTTCACCGGCGTGATCAGCAGGGCGAAGTGGAAGTGGAGTTTCTCACCCGCGGCGAGTTTCCGCGGGCCGCCGAAGGCCGTGAGTGTTACGCGGCCGGCGCCCTCGGCGGCGATCCGACATCCGCCGGCCCCCGAGTTATGCCACGCCTCGGGCATCAGCAGCGGGCGGTGGCGGTAGTGGATGTTCACCAGCGGCCAGCGGTAGTTGGGGCCCTTGAGCTTGCACTGGAGCCCGCCGTCGACGTTGCCTATCCAGACGCTGTCCTGGTGCTTTGCCTGGTCCCATCGCCAATCGAGTTCCTTGGGCCGATAGCCGCCCTTCTGGCCCATGCCCATCAGGTACTTGGCGAAGCGGGTCTTGAGGGGTAGTTCCAGGCGACAGTCGGCCAAGTCGACGGGGCGGTCGGCCTTGCCGCGAAACTCGCCTGTCGGCCTGCGGCAGATCCACCGCGCGGGCACGTGGTCGG
>CAYPTZ010000348.1:2096-4600 GCA_964413395.1 uncultured archaeon
CTGTCCTCGGTGAACAGCAGGTACGGTCGGGTAGAGTGCTCGGCCAGGAGCCTGGTCATCTCGGCCGGCGTGGCGGTCAGTTCCATGGGGTCGCGCCGGTGAAACTCGCGGCGGGCCTGGAAGTCGATCACCTTGGCCTGCGGCAGGGCCCGCCACTTGTCCGGGGGCATTGCGGCGGGGCCCAGGGCGTGACGCTTCAGCCATGCCGCATCGGCGGCTGCTTTAGGCTTGTCGTACACGGTCTTCGGGAAGTGGCGCCCGCGAACGGTGAACGGCATGAAGTGCACGTGGTACTCGCCCGCGCTGGGCGCCTGAAAGACGATGCGCCCGTACTCGGCGCTGATCTCGATCCGCGCGACGTTCGCTACGGGCTTGCCCGTAGCCGCGTCGACAACGATCACGGCCTTGTCGGCCGCCCGATCGCGCCGCCGCCAGGGCAGGTGGACACCCACCTCGTCGGCCTTGGCCTCGACGCGGACCCGCGCGCGATGATTGCCCCACCGCTCGTCCCAGCCCTTTTTGGGAACGCTGTAGGGGATGTCGTCGCCGCCGGGGGCCGCCGCGGCAAGCCAGCAGGCCCCCACGGCCGCCAAGGTCGCCAATACGGATGTGTTCATCACAAAGCTCCTGAACCCTCGCCTGCAACTCTCGCGGGCTTCGGGTCCGCTGATTCTACGACCGTTCGGTCACCACGCAAGAGCGGCATTGACCGCCGTGCGCTCGCGGGCGCTTTCTGGTATCATCTGGGATTTGCCAGATGGCGTTGCGCCCGCGACCATCGCGGGGCTCCTGCAGTTGTTGTATTCGATGCAGCGCGTTGGACAAGCCCAATCTGGGATTCAGGTGGCGTTCCATAGGCTTCGAACTGCACCACCGGTGACGTCGGAGATCCGAAGTCCGCTAGGCCGACTTCCGCAATCGTGTAGGAGCACACGCACGGCTCCGTATAATTCGGCATCAACCAGATCGACCTGAGGGTCTTCGATATTTCGACCGATACGGTCTCGGATCTCTCCCGCCGGGGCGGTGTGGGCAGCTACAGCAACGTGCCCGTGTTTCTGAATTCCACGGACAGCAGCCTCTACGTCGGTGACCTCCGAGTGGATCCGGACAACGTTCGCCGAACGCTGGGCATCTTCCCGGAACACATCCTTGCTGCCACCGGCAACGATCGCTTTGCCTTCGGCGCTGGCGGGCTCTACGACCCGGTCTGGGGCAACCGGCTTCAGGACATGCCCGTCGGGTCGAACACGATGGCGCTGGGTGAAAACGACCGGTACTTGTATGCCTTCGACAGAGGCGTGCAGCGTCTGCACGTCATGTCGGTGGTCCCTGAACCCGCCGCCCTCTCGCTGGTGGGTCTGGGCAGCCTGCTCCTGCTGCGCCACCGACGGCGCTTGACAGCATAGCACGCTGGGCTATAAGGTGGAAAAGCCTTCATAGCGTTTCCCGGGCGGAATCGAAGCCGCCGTCTACGGCGTCGGCCTCGTCAAGTCCGACTCCATACACTTTTCCAGCAACTCGCTTATCTCCTTGACGACGTCCGGCCGGGATGCGTAGAGGTTCTGCTTCTGCCCGGGGTCGGCCTCCAGATCGTAGAGCTGGGCCGGCGGGGCGTCCTGGCCGCCCTGGTTGAGCATCCCGCCGTTGTCGCTGGTGAAGATCACCAGCGTGTTGTCGGTGAGATTGATCTTCTCCAACGCGGCCACCACCTCGGCGACGATCCAGTCCAGCTCGTGGACAAAGTCGCCGTACCTGCCGCAATCGCTGGTGCCGTTAAAACGCTTGGCCGGCGTGAACGGGTGGTGGATGCTCGTCGTCGCCAGGTACAGGAAGAAGGGCTTGTCGGCGTGCTCGGCGATCCAGTCGATGGCCTTGTCCTTCAGCGTCGTGCCGACCTGGTCGTCCTTATACAGCGCGTGGGCGTCGTCGCCGCCACCGATTCGGTTGAGACCGAACTTCTCCCGGTGCACCTGCGTCTTGGCCCGCCGGCCGTAGACCATCGGGTCGTCAGCCGTCAGGCCGACCACGCAGTGGTTCTCGACGTATACGAATGGCGGATGGCTGTTGACCACCGGGACGCCAAAGTAGTAATCGAACCCCAACTCCAGCGGTCCGGGCTTGAGCGGCTTGTTCCAGTCCACCGGCTGGCGCGACCCGAACCCAAGGTGCCACTTGCCGATGCACGCCGTGGCGTAGCCGGCCTCCTTCATCAGTCGGCCCAGCGTCAGCCGCTTGGTGTCGACCACCAACGGGCTCCTGAGCATCACCGGCCCCCAAAGCTTCCGGCGGAATGGATATCGGCCGGTCAACAGCGCATACCTCGACGGCGTACAGACCGCCGATGCCGCATGGGCATGGCGACCTCGGCCATCTAGAAGGTGACGTAACCGCTCCTCTTCACAGCCAACCGCCTGCCCCACTTTCCGCGCCCCTCCTCCCCGCGTCCGCCCGGCCTTCCGTCACACGCCGGCCCTGGCCTTGACGTTCCCCCACACCTTCCT
>CAYPTZ010000349.1:0-4593 GCA_964413395.1 uncultured archaeon
TAGACAAATTTTCGTATTTCATTGTTTGCGAATAACTAGTCTCCTTGATAAAGGCATATCTCAACCATTAGGGAGAACTGAGGGATATATATTAAGAAAATTAGATTTAACTCGGGAAAAAGAAAGGTTAGTGATAGACTTCATTAGACAATTATTTGAACTTGATGGAAATTATTCTCACTTTTTTGTAGCAATTCTTTCCTAACCATCCTATTCTACTTTAATGCCTTTTTGCTTGATTCAGAAGGTGATCATCCACAAAAAAATTTCAATTGTTAAGGTTTGATATCTGCTCGAATTTTTTCGTTGGGGTAAAATATTTAATAATACCTTGATGACGAAAATCATTCCCAATGAAATTTATATATAAAAAAAAGGTTAAATAAAAATAATAAGAAGAAATGAATGATTAAAAATGGAAAAAAAGGCGAATTTGAAACCAATCTTAGGAATATTTTTCTTGGGATTAATTATGACATCAATTTTATATATAGATCATGATGAGAGATCAATAAATGAAGGAAAGAATGAAAATATCTATGAAAAAAATGATCGCATTAATGAAAAATTGGATAAAAACTATGAACAAAAAAAAAATAATACAAATACCCTAATTCAAGAAATTCGATCAAGTATTTATAGTAATTCTTTTCCTTCAAGTCAATTAGCTGTAAATTATGATTCAAATACAGAAGATCTAGCAATAATTGCGGATGTATATACTGCCACTGGTAAACAATCAAAAATTAATTATCTTCCTGATCAAGAAATTTTATCTCTAAATAATTATAATAATAAACCAATATTCTTCATGAATGATATTTCTAATGAGAAATATCCGACATTTATGGCGAATTTTTCATTATTAAAAGAACATGAATATATTAATGATCATAATAAGATTAAAGTAAATATTCTATTGGGAAGGAATATTTCATCGGATATTTATATTCTTGAAGAAAATGCATTGTTAAAAAATAATAACGAAATTAGAACAGCAATTCAAGAAATTGAAGGAGTAATTTGCTCTGAAGGAAAAAATATACCATATGTATCAGTAGAATTACCTTATTCAAAATTAGACGATTTAGCTTATCTGGATGATATTGCATATATTACAATAGATCATAAAATATCGATTTGTTTAAATGAGAGCGTTCCCGTGATTAAACCTCCTGATGAATGGGAACAGATTGAATTGGAAGAAGGGAAAAAATTAAACGGAACAGGTATAAAGATTGCTATTTTAGACACCGGAATTGATACGACTCATCCAGATCTCGATGATTTAGATGATGATCCTTCGACTAATGATTCAAAAGTAATTGCCGCACAAAATTTTGTGAATATTATTGGATTTAATTACACATATACATATGATGATAATGGTCATGGAACTTCTTGTGCTAGTATTGCCTCTGGAACTGGAGAAGGTTCAGATTATCAATATGTTGGTGTTGCTCCAGGAGCACAAATCTTGAATGGAAAAATCTTTGATGCAATGGGTTTTGGAAACGAGTCTTATTTAATTGAAGGAATTGAATGGGCAGTGAGTGAAGGTGCTGATGTGATTAGTATGAGTTGTAGTTTTTCTAACTTTGATGATGGATTTGATATTTCTTCGATGGCAGTGGACTGGGCGACATCACAAGGTGTAACCTGTGTTGTAGCAGCAAATAATGATTTTGATATGATGACTATTGGTTCTCCTGGAACGGCTCGAACAGCTATCACGGTCGGAGCAATAAACAATGATAGAATAATATCAGATTTTTCCAGTAAAGGACCGACAATAGATTATCGGTTAAAACCCGATATTTGTGCACCTGGAGAAGATATTCGGGCAGCTGAACGAGTAGGAGAAGCAATATATTATGGTGATGAGTTATATTATCAACGTGTAAGTGGAACTTCAATGGCTTGTCCATTTGTTGCAGGAGCTGCTGCTTTACTAAAAGAGATCTATCCTGATTGGAAACCTGAGATGATCAAATCAGCATTAATGAATACGGCCAATAAAATTGAGGGAAGTCCCGTATGGGAACAAGGTGCGGGAGTAGTAGATATAACTAAGGCCTATAGAGCAGACTTGCTCTTTTCTCAACCATCTATCAGTTTTGGAAAATTATCAGTTGGTGATAATTCTTCAGTAATAATGAACATAACGAATTGTGCCAGTTCATCCATAGAAATGACATTGTCAACACTAAATTTATTTCCTGAGAGTGGAACATTATATCATAATTTTCATGTAAATATATCTACTGTTGTGATTTCCTCAGAATCGACTATAGAATTAGAAGTAATCTTGGATAAAATAACTAGTACAGATGAAATTGGCCATTATAGTGGCCAAATATTAATCAATACCGCAAATATGAATTATTCTATACCTATTTATTATGCAAATATGCAAGATGATAATTATGAATCCAATAATAGCCCAGATAATGCTTTTGATTTAAACTCGTATGAAGGAATGTGGTTAAGTGAGATCAACGAAACAGCAATTCAATTTGATTATGATTGGTATAAAATTTATATTCCCTTTCAAAAAATGTTAAATTTTTCTATTATTACTAAAATGAGTTTAAAATTCACGATATATTCTTCAAATCTTGTTAGAATATATGATTCTTTGTTTGCGAGGAACACAAATAAATCTATTAAAATGGATAGTGGTCATGATATTTATTATATTTTAGTACATGGAGCCAATCAAGGAGCAATATACAATCTTATGTGGCATTTAAGTGAAGTACCCCCAGATGATAATTACGAAAATTACGAAGATATTTATGACATCTCTGAATATGAAGGTATATGGTTAAGTGAGATTAATGGAACGGGCATACAATTAGATGGGGATAGCTATCGTATCAATGCAACTGATTTCGAGCGCTTATTACTAACATTACAAATAAAAACTTCTGGAGATTTAGTCTTTTCTTTATACACATTAAATTATACTAATGGGGTTTTTTATTACACTTTTTTGATGAAATCAAATATTGGATGTGATGGTAATTTCACTTTATTAGTCCCCTCTGTTGGAACTTATTATGTCGGAATTTGGGGAGATAAAGAAGGAAATACCTATGATATACTTTATAATTTCAATTCATTACCTGAAGAAGATAATTATGAACCCAATAATGATATCGAAAATGCTTTTGATGTATCTCAATATGAAGGGGTATGGCTAAGTGAGATTAATGGAACAGGAATTCAACTAAATCCAGATTATTATTTAATAAATGCTTCAAATCCAAATAATTTATATTTGAACATATTAATTGAAGTGAAATTATCGATTTTTATAAGTTTGTTTGATGAATTTGGAAATTTCTTAGATTTTTTTAGTGGAAATTCCAAATTTATTGAACTACCCTCAATTGGTTTATATTATATTGATTTGGAAGGCGAAAATTATGGAATAGAATACGATTTTATGTTTGAATTTCATCCTAATTTAATAGATGATGCTTATGAGCCAAATAATGAACCTAATAGTGCATTTAGCCTGATTAATTATGAAAAAACATGGCTAAGTGATATTAATGGAACAGGCATTCAATATGACGATGATTGGTATCAAATAAATGCAACAGATCCTGATAATTTGCAATTATATCTAAATGTAAATACATTTGGTGAACTAATTTTCATTGAAATTTATAACTTAGATACTCATATTATTACTAGTGTTGGTGATGAGATTGCTTTTGAGTATACATTCAAATTACCTGCAACAGGGATTTATTATTTAGTGATAAGAGCAAAAAATACTGGAGCCGAATATGATCTTTTTTATGAATATACACCACCTGATCCAGATGATAATTATGAGCCAAATAATGAGCAAGAAACTGCTTATGATCTTAGTAATTATGAAACATTCTGGCTCAGTGAAATTAATGGATCAGGCATATATTTTGATGATGATTGGTATAAGATTACCGCAAATTCTGGTAATGATTTGTTGATTCTTTCTGTTATCCTAAATAATGGCCACGGCCTATATATCGATATTTATGACGAATCAGGGACAGGGATTGAAACATTTTGGTATTGGGAGAATGGAACTTCAAGATTAGATCTCCATAGAGATGGAATATTTTATATTCGCATATGGGCAATTATGAAGAATTTATCTTATGATTTTGTATGGGATTGTATAATTCACCCTCAAGATGATAATTATGAACAAAATGATCATTTTGATGAATATTATGAATTGAGTGAAATACCCGGAATTTGGTTAAGTGAATATAATGGAACAGGAATTACTAATGATTTAGATGTATTTTTGGTAAATGCAAGCGTAAATGTTGAAATAATTTATCTTTCCTATAGTACAAGTGCGAATCTAGTCATAAATATATTTGACTGTGATGATCTTACCTTATTATATGAGAATATTAATGGTTTTGGAACCATTGAAATTTTACTAAATAATAATGGACCAATTAAAATCCTGATATTTTCAGAGGAAATTGGAGTTCATTATGATTTGTTATGGGACCTATTTCCATATAATAATGCCCCAACAATTCTTGGTGATCCTATTCCTGCAAACAATGAGCATAATAT
>CAYPTZ010000350.1:0-3716 GCA_964413395.1 uncultured archaeon
CCGTTCTTCTTTATTAACGGCATAATTATTCATATGCATAAACATAGAAAATTCTTGAGGCTTTATCCAATATAGCACGAAGGTAAAACCTAAAAAGATAATGATAAACCAAGGTAAAATAAGGTAATCATATGATAAAATATTAGCTAAACCGGATAATTCTCCTGCTTTATCAGTCATTATTCCTAATCTTGAAGTTTGTTGAGCAAAAATCGTGCACATTAAAAACATAATTAATCCGTTTGAAGTTAAAAACATAAAGCCAGATCTAAATTGTTTCATTAAGGCATATACAATCCAATAAAGAAATAATATTGTAAGTATAAATTCAAAGATTAAGAAGCTACTTGAAGATGATTCACCTTCATTTGCATTGTTTAAAGCTTGAACAAAATTGGGATCCAAAAATAAATATAATGCGATATTATAGATTGCATATAAAAAAATTACAAGACTAATGAGGCAAAAAGTTAAATTATCAAATGTTCCAGATCTTTTAGTGGAGCCTTTCTTTCGGCTTAAAATAAATTGAAGAACAATAAACAAGGTAATAAGAAATAAACCACCATATAACATAGGTATAATAACATTCATTTCATGTTGATATAAAGAAAATGCTTCAGCTGGAATACGATCAGGAGTTCCTAAATAATCTAGTGTGTACAATACGATATAAAAGCGAAATGCTAAAGATATGAAAAAAATTATCCCTAAAATAAAGATCGGAAGAACCACAGCAACACTATATAAAATTGGTGAATATTTTTCGGAAAATTGCTTTTCGATTTTAGTTGCTCCATTTCTCGCTGCAGAATAAATCCTTATTGTTTGAAAAATTAACCACAACATCGAGAAAATTAATAAAGATGAATATACATCAACATTACTATCATTGATCGCAGGAGCATATAAATAATTGAGACCAACTGTTAAGGGTATAAGTATTAATTGTTTTATGAAATAATTATTTTGATAAAAAAACTTTAAAAATTTTTCATTGCATAATAAAAGACTAATTTGAAAATAGGCAAAGGTAATTGCAATACCTAAAGAATATACATCTTCGATTCCAAAGCATAAGATATTCAAAGTATTATCAAAAAATTTATCATCTTCAATATCCAAATTCATTCGTGCAAATACAATAAAAGAATAAAGTAAAAAGAATGAAAATTGAAAAAGAACTTGTTTTCCAAAATAAAAAGGCTTTTCTCCCTCTGTTTGCTTTTTTGTTCTACCTAAAAGAAGTTCTCTGAGAAGAACTAATTTACGGTTAATATTATAAAGAAATATACTTTTAATTTGTTTTTTTTCTACTTCTCTGCCAAATATGCCATCTGGATCCTCAGGAGTGAGCTTTAGGTTTTTCATTATTTTCTTACCTTTTATTATTCCTTTTTTTTTTCAATCTGCACTAAATATGTGAAAGATAACTATTCATAAAAGAATAATTAATTTAGTGATCAAGTCATATATATAGATAAATATTGCCTTCTGAAACTTTAAATTTTTTGTGTAGCAGATGTGGACGGTGTTGTGTTGAATTTGCAAATCAAATCCATTTCACTCCAGAAGAAAAATTTATTACCTCGATCTTTGACCATAAAAATCCAAAAATTAATTCCTTAATCAATCTATTTCATATTCACAAGGATAAATTCAAAAAAGAAATTGGGGGAAAAATCAGATATTATATTCCTTCAAAGAAAAGAATAAATGAACTATCAAATGGAAATTTAGAATATTTTTCAAAATCTTTTAGCAAAAATATGGATGAATGCATGTTCTTAGATTGGATTAATATAAGTGACCTCAAAAAAAAGACATCTAAATTAATATCCAATTGTTTAATTCATGAATATAATCCAAGAATGTGCAATGAATATCCCACTAGTAAAGGTAATGTATGCAAAAATCATCCTGAAAATAAATATTCAAGAATATTTTTTAAATATCAAAAAAATAAAATTGGATTTGCAATTAAAGTGCTAAAAGAACTGTATTCTAATAGAATTACGAATGAAATCTGTTTTAATATCTTGACAATTTTAATGGATTTTGGAAAATTTGATTTTCAGTTATTGCAGAATTTTCTATTAGATGAATTTGAGTACAGCATTGAAGATTTTCAAGAATCTATTAATATTCTAAAAGAATATAACCTAATTTCTTTAATAAATAATAATATTGAAGGTATATCCTTAAAAGAGACAGAAATTATAATTGATCAACTAATAAAAGAAAGAGGATGGTAATTCTTTAGCTAAATAAAAATTTATTTTATTTAGTATACTAACTAAAATTATTAATTGATCAACATGGCACAATCTCAATTTGAAAAAATTACTAAAGAAAAACTGGCAGAAATAGTATTTAGGGCAATTGGAATATTGATTGAAGGAAATGTATCTGAAACAATTATTGTTTCTAGCCATAAAATAAACTCTATTTTACAAGATAAACTAGGTCGTAATTTTAAAATTGATAGAATTGGTAGAGCATTAGCCAGAATTGCGAAAAAAAATGAATTAGAAAAAATGACTACAAGTGTTCCAAAATACATCTTAACAAAATCAAATTATCAAAAATTAACAATTCCTGATTAACATAGGAATAAATCTAATATTTATTTTACAAGATCATTAAAAATAATTCTCAATATTCATTCCATTTGGTTTTATTCATGACAAAAAAAAAAAATTCTTCTGCATTAACTTCAAGTGAAAAACAATTTAATAATTTGATAGATGGTGGAATATCTTCATATAATCACTCAGCGGATGCAAAATCAATAAAGAATACAATCAAACATGCAGAAAATTGCATTAGAACATTAAATAAAGGGGTCAATTTAGCTAAAATAATTGGAATTGAAAATAAGTTACCGTATATTTTTGAATATATATGCTTAGCTCAATCTTTATTGGCAAACGCTCACATTGAAAATAAAGACCTAAAAAAAGCCATTGATAAGCTAAAAGAAGCAAAGGAATCTAACAGGAAAACCTTAACTAATCAACAAACATTTATTAGAGGTGCATATATTGAATCAAAGTTTATGAATATTGCTTCACTCCAAGAAAATTGGCGTATCGCAGATCAATATGCCCAAAATGTATATAAATATGCAAAAAAAATAGATGATCCAACAAAAAAATTGAATTATCTTACAAAAATTAAAGATATTTTTATTAAATCTAAAAATTTGGATTTTATTAATAATTCATATAAATTAATGATTGATTTGGGTAAAAAGCCAAGTGACGATATGGAATTTCAAACAGAAATAAGCTCTATCTATTTTGATTATGGAAATTATCTTGAAGTTGTTTTAAAGAAGAAAAAGAAAGCTAAATTATATTTTTCCAAAGCTTCTGCAATTTTTTCTAAATTATCATTGGAACAATCAGCAAAAATGGCAGAAGAACGACTTCACAATCTTGAGAAATAAATTATATCTGACAAATATTCTGCTATTTTTTAATTTTGAACAATATCAACATATTTTTTCAGATAAATCAGTTTATTCTGCATTATTCAAGTTTTATATTCATTATATTGATAATTTGCTTTATAAATGAATTAAGAAATTTTTTTTTTTTAGTTTTTAGTTCATTATTGTCTTGTTAACCAAAAGTTGTCATAACCAAAAAAATTAAATACCTTCAATTTCTTAATAATTTTAGATATATATTTTTTAAAAAAAAAATTACGAT
>CAYPTZ010000350.1:3726-4579 GCA_964413395.1 uncultured archaeon
TGCATCTGTAATGATCGGAGGAAAAGCCGAAATAATCCCTGCCGCTGAAGGAGTAAGCATTGGAGGTAAAGCATTTCCATCATATGTTGCATTTTTAAAAGATGGAACTCGATTGATTGGAGAACCTGCCAGAAGACAAGCTGTATCAAATCCTGAAAGAACTGTTCGAAAAATTAAACGTAAAATGGGAACTAGCCATACAATTGATATTGATGGAAAAAAATTTACACCAGAAGATATCAGTGCAATGATTTTACAAAAAATCAAGAAAGATGCAGAAGATTATCTTGGAGAAAAAATTGAAAAAGCAGTAATTACAGTCCCAGCTTATTTCAATGACTCACAACGAACAGCAACAAAAGATGCAGGAAGAATTGCAGGTCTGGATGTTGTCCGAATTATCAATGAACCTACAGCTGCCTGTTTAGCTTATGGTATTGACAAATCAAAAGGAAAAGGAGAAAAAATAGTCATATTAGACTTAGGTGGAGGTACATTTGATGTTACCTTAATGGATTTTGAGGGTGGAGTCTTTGAAGTTTTATCTACTAGCGGAGATACAGCATTAGGAGGTACAGACATGGATGAAGCGATTAAAGAATTCATTTTATCTGAATTTAAACGCCAAACTAATTCAAATCTCTCACAGGATCCTCAAGCAATGATGCGGATTATCGAAGGCGCAGAAAAAGCTAAAATTGATCTTTCTTCTTCATTTTCAACTAGAATCAATTTACCTTTCATTGCTATGGGAGCAGATGGTCAACCTTTAAATTTAGATATCGAATTAACTCGAGCTAAATTAGAAGAATTAATCGGAGATCTTTTAGATCGGTTAGTTTCACCTATGGAA
>CAYPTZ010000351.1:0-4562 GCA_964413395.1 uncultured archaeon
TGATTATTTGAAAAAATTTGCACCTCATATTGATGAAAGAAAAATTTCTGTGTTATTTTATCGAATGAAGTATGGGATTAAAACCAACTTAATTGACATCGCTAAATTGTATAAAAATGAAGATCCTAAATCTTTTCGGAAAAAAATTAAGCCCATTCGACTTTATTGTACTTAAAATAATGAATACTGATCTTTTGAGTTATCTTTTTTATCATCTATTATAAAAAATAAATTCCAGAAATTTAAAAAACCACTAAAAAAAAATAGATTGAAAAAAAAAAAATTCATAAATTTTACTCATTTTGTCGATTAAAAAGTATCGATCCAGAATAATTTTATATTCTTTCAAATTTTTAACACTTAAATTCTAAGAGAAAGGGTATTTTGTATGAACATGATACGTAGAAATTCTGTAAAAACTAAAATAACTACATTGTTTTTAGTCTCAATATTTTTAGCTTCAATGCTATTAACTCAGACTAATCAACCTTCATCTATTTTAGATGGAGGAGAAAGCAAAGCCATATTAAGTCCTCCTATCTCCAGTGCTATTGAATATGACACACCAATTTATGGAGTAGGAAACGATAGAAATATTCGATTATTTATGGAAAACACATCCTCAACAACTGGGGTTAACAATTTTAACATTACTGCTGATTCACCCTCAGATGTTTTAAATAAAGGACAATATAATATCACGATTACAGACACAGTAAATACTAATTATACAATTGAAGATGATAATCCACTTGAAAATCCATTAAAGGCTTATCCTTCAGATAATTATGAATTTGAAGTTGTTTTAGGAAATCCACTTGGAGTTATTAATTATCCAATTACTATAATAACTGAAGATGTAGATCTAGATAATGTCAATCTTACAATTGTTACTGATTTTACATCGGTAATCACTGGAGGTTCTACATTAAATGATATTTCTGGTTTTATTATAGAATTTGATGTATCTTATAGCTTTGATAATCCTACAACAGAAGAATTAATTACAACTATTTCCGCCAAAAATAATTTTACATCTAATTGGAAAATTCTTGAAACAGAAACATTATCAGGAAATATGAATGATAAACATTTAAGATATTTTGTTAGAAATGAAAATCTTAACTATATTAATTCCACAAATAATGCCACTTTTATGATTAATTTTTTCGATGATCATGCAATTGGAGTTGATGGAGTTACTGTTAAAGATATAGAAATTGCAGCTGTTATAAACAATGAAGTATCCATATCTGCCGATAACAGTGTTGCATTAGAATTTGATATTAAAGGTGAAGCGACAATTCATGGTTTTTATGCTTGGATTCGATCCTTTAACATTACTCATCCAGAGAATGATGAGCTCACATTGCAATTAGTTCCTGCAAATGATTCATTCTCTCAAATGAGAAGAAGCGATCTATTAGCAGCAGATGAAATTAACGCATTTCCAAATGAAACTGAGGTTTTAGCAAACACTACCATTTCTGGTTATAATCTTGATGAACCTGCGTGGTTTTCGTTTGATACAAGTTATTTTGCTGATGAAATCGGAGGAAGTTATTTCATAATCATTTCAAGTAATGTCGCAGAAGGATCGGATAGAGGATATTCATTAGTTACTATTCCTTGGCTTGTCCACGGTTATGAAGAATATAATGGTCTTGATCTTGCAGATGATGACAGAAGAAGAGATCACCTTCTCATGGAAAATAATTCAGCAGGAAATTGGGAAATTGTTACTGCGCTTTCTCCAACTGAACTTGAACAATGTGATGCTGCTCCATTTGCCATTGATTTAACTCGAGCTTTCTTACCTGAAGAATTAAATTTAACAATTGAAGGTGATCCTGTTCTTAACACATATACTTTTGATGAATCAATTTTATACAATACTCTGGATGATTCATCGCTAGGAAAAATGTATGCCCAACCATGGTGGGGTTGTGGAACTATAGATCATATCTATGATGAACCTATTGAAACTATAAGCAACGAAATGACAACCGTATTGACTTGGGATACAGTTATACCTGCTTTCGATCTTAATTTTGATGTTTCATATAATGTTACCAAATATTATGATGAAGCTTGTCAAGCTGAATATATTCTTCAAGAAGGTGATCTTCCTTATTGGAGTATAACCTTGCCATATAATGCTACTGATGCTCAATTTGATGATTGGAAACACATTGAATCTTGGATTTTACTTCCAAATGATTGGAATATTATTGATTTTATCGCCCCTGATACTTTAAGTCATCTTGTAAATATTTCTGCACCTTTCGATGAAGATGGATTGCAAGCATATCCTGTGGATAAAGGTTTTATTTCATCGTTAGGAACTGGCGATTATATTATATATGCAGAATCTTTCAACTATATTGATAGTTGTGAATTAAGCCTTGATTTCAATGGGAATCTGTGGCCTTCTAATGGATTCATGCTTGGAGATGATGTTTCCATTACAGCAGGTGTCTTAAATGGTTCGGGTAATTTTGTATTTGATTCTGGTAACATTACTGTCCAATTATTTAACACTACCGGAGAGTTGGTTCCGTTAAATACAATGGAAGATTCATTCATAGATGCGAATACCTCTCAAAACTCTGAATATCAATTTGATGGAAATCACCTTATTGAAGATATTGCTGTTGAAGGGGAATATAATGTTCTTTTAAATTGGACTAACGGAGATCAAGTTGGTTTCCTTAGAAAAACATTTTATGTATACCATTATGATACAAATGATCTTTCGACTACATATATTCCAGATATTCAAGCAAATAGGTTGCAGTCCGGTATAACAACTTTTACTACTGATATCTATTCATCCCAATATAATTTATACGTATTTGCAATGAGAGAAAGCAGCACTGAAAGACAACCTGATTCCCAAATCAATGAATCTTTAGATATTGATTTATCAAATGACGTTTATATGACCAATTACATACTAAACGAAACCTACTTAAATGCTGGTGAAGATATTGCGATTTCAGTTGAGTTGGCAAATCGACATAATTCATTGGATTATTCAGTGACTGTCGATGTTCAACTCGTTTATTTGAATAATAAAGAAATGATTATTACTCAAGAAAGTTCTGTAAAAACTCTTGAACTTCAAGGTGCTTTAAGTGGATTAGATCAGCAATCATTTGATTTTACTCTTGCAATTCCTGAAATGGCTTTAGGGGGAGTAAACTGCCCTATTAGAAATGCGCCTATGATCATTAATATTATTGTCTCAATTGATAGTGATGAAATTTATAATGATAACCGAGAAAATATCTTATATTATTCTTCAATTTCTGAAACTGATTTTGATGGTGAAGTTCTAGAAGTTAAAGAATATCGAGATTCACTAGGACAGGCTTTTCTTGGATATATTGACCGAGACAATCTTGATCTACCTGAGATTCTATTCTATTCTATTCAAATTGAAAACGATTATTTCATGACTGTGAATACCAATAAAAATACTTCAGGTGCTTTAGAGAAAATGGATGGAGATATCCAGAATTTTCGGATTGAGCAACAATCCTTCAATTTATTATCTACAATAAATTTAGCAGGAACTTTAGTTGATGAATTTAATAATCCAATAGGTTTTGCTCCAATCAATCTTGAATATGATAATTTACCAAATGATGCTGAGAGTGAAGATTGGCAGACATTAAATATTGTTGCTGGTGGTTCAATTATAACTACTGAAGAAGATGGATCATTTGATGTAGAAATTGATTTAAATCAAGTACCTACTAGTAATAAATTATCTATCAGAGGGTCATTCACAGAAAATGCTACTTTTATGGCATTTAGTGAGATATATGAAAGTGATATTAACATATATATTAATGAATTAGAAATATCTTTACCTGAAGATTACACAATGATTGTCAACAAAAATAATGTTCTTTCTGGAACTATCATAAATACCGGTAATTCTATTATTGAAAATATCAAAGTCTCCATTATTGCCTCAGATTTCGAAGATTCTTCCCTAATCAATATTGAAAACCTTGTTATAGATTTAAAACCGAATGAAATCTACACATTCCAGATTAATGCATTCCAAAATAGTTATGATGATGAGAATATGACTATTGCATTGCAAATTAATGGAACTACTTTAGAAACAGGAGAATTTTATGAATTATCTAAAAATTTTACTCTTAGTGTATATTCTTTGAATGAAAGTGAATTACTTGTAAAAGCAGTTCAATATGCATTCTTTGCAGCTGTTGCTTTAGTATGGGTTTATGGTGTAAATTATATCATTAAAAAGAAGAAAGAAATTAATGCACCAGTAATATCTGCTAGCGATGAAACGAAGCGCAAACCTAAAAGAAGAACTGGAAAATATGTGAGTGTTGCTGATTTATCTACAAAATCTGATCTCAAAGAAAAAGAGTTAAAACGTCCTGATTCAGAAGGAAGTACTACATTAGATGATCTTTTAGATGAAGATAAAGAATAATTTTTTTAACTAATTTTTCCTTTTTTATTCAGTCTATAATGTTATAGTTTTTTCTCATTTCTTTTCACATTTTTCTTAACCT
>CAYPTZ010000352.1:0-4559 GCA_964413395.1 uncultured archaeon
CTTCTCGATTTTAGATCAGAATTAGAAGAAAGTAAAAATTATTCTCAACTCTTTCTAAATGAATATAATTTAATTAAAAAGAAAGAAAAATTTTTAATTCCCATTCAAAATGTCATTTTATGATATCAACCTATATATGAATTTTTTATATATTCAATTACAATGTGAAGAAGAATGAAAATAATGTAATATTGTGTAATAAAGCCGTTTGGCAGCATGTTAAGTTTTAATTTATTTTCTCAATAAGCAATATGGCTAAGAATAGTGTTTTTAGCAAAATACAAAAAAGAGGACTTTACATAAATGAAAAAAATGACTTTAAAAAACAAAAAAGATAAAAATAACAATAGCATTATGGGATTTCTAATATTTACTGCACTATTAACTAGTTCTTTAATTTTTACGAATATATTAAGTAATAATTCAAATGAAAAAAGTGCTAAAATGGATTTTGATTCACCTACTAACAAGGTTATTGATAAATTAGGATCTTGTTTGGGAGAAACTAATCCATTTTCTAGTGATATCAATGATATAGATAATAATTTAACGCTAATACAATATATCGAGAACAGGTTTTTGTATTCTTGGTATGATGCAGCAGTCAACGGATATAACCTCAATATCAGCGGAGATGACACTTATGGTGCGGTTGATCTTCCCTTTCAATTTTATTTCTATGATCAATATTTCTCAACAGTTTATATAAGTTCAAATGGATGGCTTTCATTCAATGATACCAATCCAATAGATTATAATAACCCATCATTCCCAAATGCCGATTATTCATATTGTTTAGCACCATTCTGGGATGATATGCAAGCAAATAATAATATCTATTTTTGGAATACAACAGAATTTTGTGTTATAGAATTTAATAATTACATTAATGTTGATGACACTCTTGTTGGAACATTTCAAGTTATTTTATTTGCATCTGGTGATATTCAATTCCAATATCAAGAAATCGTGAACGATAAGTCAACAACTAAAGGATTGAATTTTGGAATCAATCTCGATTATTATAACAGTTACCTTCCAGATCTTGATGGTATTTTCCAGTTATCAATATTATTCTCATCTGAAGCTTTAGATATACATGAACTAGAAGTATCGATGGAATTACCAGATATATTTGAATTAGGTTCATTAACAAATTTATCCGTAATTATAACCAATTTTGGATCTTATAACGAAGAAAATGTAGTTTTGGAGTTTTGGGTAGATGACCTGCTAAATCAAACTAAAATATTTCCAATAATTACTTCAGGTGATTTTGTTTCCCACACATTTCAATGGGAAGCATATAAAGAAGGGCAATATAATCTTACTATTAAAATAGAACCAATTTCTAATGAATTTCAAACTAGCAATAATAATGAAACTAGCATTATTGATGTTCTTTTGATTTCTAAATTAACTGATTTTGAAGATGAATCCAATGAAATTTGGAATACTGAAAGTTTATGGCATTTTACAAATACAAGTCTTCCATTTGGGGAAGTTCATAGTGTTTCTCATGCCTTGTATTATGGTGATAGTTATACTGGTGAATATGATACAGGCTCCAGAAATTTTGGAAATGCCATATCACCTATTTATTTACTTGGTAATGATGTTACAGATTTAACTTTTTGGAGTTATTACCAAACAGAGGAAACAGGACATATTTTGGATCTAAAAGAGGTATATATCTACCGTATATTAGAAGGCAATAAAGAATTATTAGGATATGTTTCTGGAACTATGAATTCATGGATTTACTATACAATGGATATAAGCACATATCAGGGAGAGTATGTTCAATTTATTTTCAACTTTGATACAGTTAATAAATTTGGAAATAATTATCGTGGTTGGTATATTGATGATATTAGTATCTATGGTTCAGTTGAAATTCCAATTTTTCATGAATTAGAAATTCAAATGGACATTAAAGAACCAATTATATTGAATTCAACTATAAATATAACTGGAATAATAAATAATTTAGGAGCCTTTACAGAACAAAATATAATCTTAGAGTTTTGGGTAGATGGAATTCTTTATCAATCTCATCTAGTATCAGAAATTGCTTCTGGTGAAAAAATTTTTCATTTATTCCAATGGGAAGCAAATAATGAAGGATTACACAATTTTACAATAAAAATTGATCCGATTCCTGATGAATTTTTAATGGATAATAATGTATTCACACAATCAATTCAGGTACTAAAAACAATTCCATTAAAGCAATATATCATGACAAAATCAAATTATTCATGGTATGATGCAAAAATAAATGGATACAATCTAAATGTCAATGGTGATGATACATATGGCACAGTAGATTTACCATTTCAATATGCTTTTTACGACCAATATTTCTCAACAGTTTATGTTAGTTCAAATGGATGGCTTTCATTCAATAATACGAACCCAACATCATATTCCAATCCAATTTTTCCAACTCTCGAGGAATTATATTGCATTGCACCATTTTGGAGTGATTTAGAAGCAAATAATAATATATATGTTTGGAGTACTATCGATTTCTGTGTCATTGAATTTAATAATTATAATCATGTTAATGGAACTCTCGCTGGAACTTTTCAAGTAGTCCTATTTGCTACAGGTCAAATTCAATTACAATTCCAAGAAATAAATAATTTTGGAAGTCCAACGATTGGATTAAACTATGGATTAAATACAACATACTACAATGCATATCTTGAAGATCTTGCCCATATATCCAATATATCCTTGAAATTTGCTACTGGTTTGTCAGATATACACGAATTGGCGGTTCAAATTGACATTTCAGAACCGATAGCATTAAATTCAACTGCAAATATAACAGGAATAATAAATAATCTTGGAACCTATACAGAACAAAATATTATCTTAGAATTTTGGGTAGATGAAGTGCTTAATCAAACATACTCCATTTCAGTAATTACTCCAGGTAACAGTATTTCTCATACATTCCAATGGAAAGCATACAAAGAGGGGCTACATAATTTCTCCATAAAAATAAATCCAATTCCATATGAATTTCTAACAATAAACAATATCCAATCTGAATATATCTATGTATTGGTCCCTTTGAACTTAAAAAATTATGATATATATGAATTTCAATATGAATGGTATGATGCTAAAGCCAAAGGATACAATCTAAATGTCAATGGTGATGATACATATGGTGCAGTAGATTTACCATTTCAATATGCTTTTTACGACCAGTATTTCTCAACAGTCTATGTTAGTTCGAATGGATGGCTTTCATTCAATAATACTGATCCGACATCAAATTCCAATCCAATTTTTCCAACTCTCGAGGAATTATATTGCATTGCACCATTTTGGAGTGATTTAGAAGCAAATAATAATATATATGTTTGGAGTACTATCGATTTCTGTGTCATTGAATTTAATAATTATAATCATGTTAATGGAACTCTCGCTGGAACTTTTCAAGTAGTCCTATTTGCTACAGGTCAAATTCAATTACAATTCCAAGAAATAAATAATTTTGGAAGTCCAACGATTGGATTAAACTATGGATTAAATACAACATACTACAATGCATATCTTGAAGATCTTGGAAGTGTTTCAGAATTCTCATTGTTGATAACATCAAATGTTGTGGATTTTCACGAGTTATGTTCAAGCATTGATGCTCCAACTTATGCAAAAATTGATACTCCAATTCCTATCATCATTTCATTTCATAATTATGGAAATCATGATGAAAATAGCAAAATTACAATTTGGATAGATGATGAACTAATCATCGATACAGAAATGACAATTTTAGCATTTGAAGAAATAAAATATGAATTTGAAAGAAATTATTCAGTAGTTCAAGAAATTTGCATAAATGCATCCATTCAAATTGTGATGGGAGAATTATTAACAAATAACAATAATCCAATACAAAATATTTCTATTCTTGAGGAAATATCTATAATTGATTACAATATAGGAGACTTTATGAAATATTCAGAAAAAAATGAAAATGAACTTAATGAAGTTTATTCTCTTACCTATTATTTGCAAATTGATACCATTCATGTTCAAATTGCATTAGATATTGAAGGAAGAAGAACTTTTTTCATCATTAATACTTTGACTAGGATCGTTGAAGAAGAATCTGAACCACTAGGATTAATAGGAGATTATTTTCCATACCAAATTGAAACAAACATTAATATTGAATCATTAGTCTACATTATGGATGCACAAGTGCCAGTCATTGATTTAGTGCAAGTAGAATTTCAAGGTATTTTTCTTAATGCTTGGGTTTTAGAAAATGATGGTAGTTTTTTTTATTATCATGCTGAAACGGGATTATTCTTAGGATTAGGTATAACTCAACTGGATCTATCTCTTATTTTGTCAGATACAAACATCATTATCGATAATTATTCACCTGATTTATCAAGTCTTGCAGATTTAATATATGAGTTTGGATCCATAAATAATAGCATTAGTTGGATTGCTGAAGAATGGTTTCCATCAACTTACAATATCACACAGAATGGTATTCTAATAATGGAAAACGTATGGCAATCAGG
>CAYPTZ010000353.1:0-4556 GCA_964413395.1 uncultured archaeon
CTTTAAATTAAAATTCACTATAAATATTTTTGGAGGCAAAAAAAAATTTCACAATTTAAAATGTTAGAATAATTTCTTTTTTTTTTTGTGTTTTTTGCTCTCTTCCTTTGAGAATTTTCATATTAATTAAATATGTATACATCATTCTGAATTTTCATTTTGATGTATTTCTTCAATATCCATATCGATAATTTCTTCAAGGCTATGCAAAAATTTTCGAATTTTACTAATTTCAAGCGGATCATCTTTTTTATTATCCAACAAAATGGCTAAATTACTATCTTCACCTAACTTTAAAATGGCAATAATATATTTTTTTGTTTCAAAAATTAGTTTTTTATATTCAGTTTCTGTCTGGTCATAAATTTGAATAGATTTCTGCAAATTGTTGATAATTGTGGATAAATTTTCGCCAATTAATGGGATATTATCTTCAGGGGGAAAAGAAGTCTGAAAAACAATACCATTGTTGTAAAACATCATAGTGTGAATTACACCATGAAGGTTTTTTTTGATGTTATTTATATTTTTAAATACCATGATTTTTGACCTCAGTTAGTTTTTTTTTTCTAAAAATGCCAGTAATTTTATTCCAAAGATTCGGATAATAGATCTTTGCGACTAAAAAAAAGAGAAAAGTGACTAATATGAACAATAAAAATAGGGCTAAAATTGTACTTATAAGAAACGAATAGAAAATCGTTATAATAAATAATTGGAATAAAGTGGTGATAAACCCAATTTTCCAAAATTCCTTCATTTTTAATGGGCGTTTATTTTTTTGAGCAATATTCATGACGAGAATATTATCTCCCATAGGGGTTAAATTATCACCCCAATTGGCTCCAATTGCAAGGGAATAATACATTTTATGCTGAATTGCAAGAGTTTGATTTGCCCCTATAACTCCTATAGAAGGAATTAAGATTTTGGTGATGGGAATGTTATCGATAGTAGAGCTTAAAATCGCCGAACTCCATAAGATCAATAAAATTGTTATGTTGATATTCCCTCCTCCCAAATTTCCAATGAAATGGCCTAAAACTTCGAGTATTCCTGTATATTCTAAGCATCCTGCAATTACAAAAATCCCCAATAAATATAAGATTATGTCCATATCAAGATTTCTTAATAATTTTTCTTGATTCAATTTTGAGATAAAAGCCAAAATCATGGCTCCAATTAGGGCAATGATATCGGGAGTTAAAATAGAAGGTGGAACTATCATAAAACAAATAATTACAGTCAGCAATGTTATGGTTGATTTGATTAGTAATCCTCGATCTGCAATTAAATTTTCTGGGTTAAACTCCTTTAAGATTTTGATATTTTCTGCAGGGATATCTAATTTTTTCCCATAAATGATGTAAAAAAATCCAACCGTCATCAGAAAAATAATAATTGAAATTAATCCTACATTGAGAAAAAACTGATTAAAAGTGATTCCTGCATTTGCAGCGATTAAGATATTAGGAATTGAAGAAATTGAAAAAAGTGTCCCTCCAATGTTTACTAGAATGGCTTGAGTTATGATGTATGGTTCAGGATCAATATTTAAAATTCGAGAAATAGTAATTGTAAGTGGAATAATTATCATTACGGTAAGAATATTATTTAAAAGGGCTGAAAGTATGTAGGTTATTATACACATTATCAAAAGTAGTAATTCAGGCTTCCTTGCAATCCAAAGAATTAACTTAAAGGCTAAAAATTTAAAAACTCCTGCTTCATTTGCAATTTGAATAATAAATGACATTCCAAATATTAAAAATAGTGAATGTAAGTTAACATATCCATCATCTTCTGTACCTATGAGGAACTCAGTAAAGAGTGAAAATGATTGTTCATTCTCTATAAAGACTAATGTTAAATAGCAAACTAAGGCTCCTGATATTGCAAGCAATACTCTATTACCCTTTTCTATCATCAAAAGCAGTACGATAGAAATAAAAACAAATACAATTATTAAAGTTGACAACCACATTTTTTAATTAAAAATTTTAAATTAAAAATGGTAATTAAAGTGCTCTATTTTATGTCTCTAATTTTTAATTAATAACCCAACAAAAAAAAAAATGATTGTATGAATTTTTTTTGTAATTACATATACACGAGGTGTAATCTTGAATGAGTGTGGTTCGAAAAGTATGGAGAGTTTTCATTGAGAGACTGGTTCATCATACACTTTGGAAAACTTTTTGATTTCCTTACTTTTAAATAATCGATTCTATTTTAGAGGGTTAAAAGAGAAGAAGATAATATACTATATGATTATATAAAAAATCATGCAATAGGTGCATTGAATTTTGAATTTGATATTAAATTCGGATTTTTGATTTTTTTTTTTGTTGAATATTATTCATGTTAGAGATTGCTTAGCAAAAATTAAATTTGCCATAGTATTTAAATCGTTTATATTTTGGTCGGTAATTACTTGTCCATAATTTTCTGATTTAATAAGGTTAATCCAAATTTCAGATGATATCACTATTTCCTCAATAAATTTTTCAAGCTTTTTAATTGCCAAATAGGATTGTCCAATAAAAGAATATCCAAATTTGAAGGATTTGTGTTTTCTAATAATAATAGTATACTCTCCATGTTTTATCCTATCAATATTGCCTGTAGAAGATAATGCTTCTTTCCCAAAGATGTCTATGGCGGATAAAAAGCCTGCAATTAAGTTTTTCTGGATTTTAGAGTTTTGATTTTGGAAAAGATAACTATAGAGATCCATGCCTTTATTTGACCAAATTGTGATAAAATATGGCTTTTCAGTTTGCAATTTGAATAATTTTTCGAAATTACCTACAGATTTTGATATTTCAAAATAATTTTTTGAAGGAACCATGAGTTGATCAATAAAATCTTTGGGTGAAGGATTTTTTTCCCATAAAACAAGGTTTTCTAATAATTTATCATGATAATGGGAAATTTTACTTGCTAAGTGTCCTAATCCTTCTCTTTCTGCAACTTTTTGCCCCTCATTTAATAAATTTCTCGCCTTTTCAAATTCTAGTTGAATAATGGAGAGTTCTGCTTGGAAAAATAAAATTTCTGCTAATAATGAAAATGAGTTTTGAGTTTGAGCATGTTTTTTCAGACTTTCTGTATTCTGGATTATTTCATATAAAATTTGGGGGTTTTTGGAGATTTCATATTCATCGATCAAAGATTCAATCAAATAAATACAGGTATCTTTTAATATAATTTCATCATTGTATGTATGATTGATGATCTCCATAAAAATAGTTTGAGCTGCGAATTTTTTACGGAATTTGCTATCATTTAAATATACTTTCCCTTTTATGAGGAGTGTTATAATATGTATTTGTTCATCTGTCGGATTTTTTGACTGGATTTTTTGACTCAATAGATAATTTTCATGTATTTTCTTTTGATCATGTTGAAAAATAGAAATACATACCAAAAAGTAAATGTTTGCTATTGTAGTAACATAATTTTCATATTTTATACCTAAAAGGATGGCTTTCTCCAAAAAAATTGTTGCATCATTATAATTCCCCTGTTCTCCTAATACTTTTCCATATTCTCCATAAAAGAAGGGAGCGAATGTAATATCTGCATCGATATTGGGTAAAGCTAAAATTTTTTGAAAGAATTTTACAGATTTTGTAATTTCGCCCATTAATCGATATAATTTACCAATGTATTGGTAGGAATAACGCATTTCTCTTTGATGGCCTAAATGTTCCCTAATTTCAAGGCATTTTTTATGATATTCTAAAGCTTGAGATAATTTACCTTGTCTAGTATAATATACTCCTAAATTTGAATAACAATATTCTTGGAGATGAGCATTTTTTAAATTATTTGCTATCTCTAAACATTTGTTTGAATATTTTAAAACATTTGAATAATTTCCTTTCAAAATCCCCATGACAGATAATTGGTGATATGTCCATGCAGAATGAACATCATTTTCAAATTTAGTCGTATAAGATAGACTTTCAAAATACAATTTTTCTGCAGTGTCTAAATCTTGTTCATCTCTAGATATATTACCAAGATGAAGTAAACATTTTCCGATTCCTTTAGATTTATCATCTTTTTTTTGCATTTCTAGACTTTTATTAAAAAATTCCTTTGCTTTATCAAAAATATTAGACATTTGATGTAAAACTCCACTAATAAAAAAGAATTGGGCTAATTTTATCAATTTGGGTGGAACTAAATCTTTTGAAATAAGATCTACAATTTTTTGACCTTCTTCCTGAATAATATATGCTTCTTCCATTTTTCCTAAAGGATGTAGGGATTCAATTATTCCACTTATACCATCCAATTCGTATATCTGGTTCTCAAAATGTTGTGATAGAATTCTTAAATGTGTACTTGCTTCTAATGCTAATTTATAATCTCCTTGCCGAATATATTGTCGATATCTAAGAGACTCTAACTCCAATTGATCAACTTTAGATAAGTTATTTTTATTTTGAAATGTCTTAATTTGTAATAATACATCTAATGGGTCTTCCATATCAGAGATTTTGCCTAAATATTGAATTTCTTTTGAAATAGGGGTCTCATTATTC
>CAYPTZ010000354.1:0-4555 GCA_964413395.1 uncultured archaeon
TTTCATTTTTTTTACATATTTGGATACCTTTTTTTTTACAAAAAGTATTTTTCACAAATTAAACATCGATATAAAAAGAGGTCTGGAAGAAAATTCACAGGTTTTTTTTTCGATCATGTTTGAGTACACAACATTAGGGTAAGACAAAGATATATGCCGATTCTCACTTTCATTTGCTTATTATAGTTCGTAATTTTTCGTCCTATCCTCAGATGGCATAGGGATGAGAACATATGCACAAATACGAAGAATATCCCATAAAAGGTCCAAAACACAAAGCCATTGCCCTTCCGGTTTGATTGAATATTTGAAAAAAAGAGGAATAATACTCATGAAAAGGACAGCAAACAATACAGAAATCGAAAACTAATGCAAATCCCGTTAATTTGAGTGAGATTCTGGTTTTATTTTGTAAATCTTCTCGAAATTAGATCTATGCCTTCTAATAAGACAAGCTTTTTCCTGAAATACTTACACCATTCCTATCTATCGCATGAATTTTGACATTATAAAATATTGACCAATCATTTCCTCTGGTATGATTTCTTCCCTTATAGAACTCCCCTTTATCGGGATTCCCCTCCCAATAGATCATCAAAATTGTGAACAAGGCACCAGTGTCTTAACCACTCTGCTTCAATCCTGCTCCCCGGGCCTCTCCGTGGTTAATATTGATAAGGGATTTGGTGCTGCCTCCATGGCTGCGTTAATCGTTAAAAAAATTTATAAAAAACAATAAAATTTTCTATCGATTTTGATAATTTATTTCCAAAAAGTGTAAATTTGCCTTCCAAAAACACCACGTAAATCAATTACAATTTATTGCTTCATGAGAGGTGATTTCCTCAATTTTTAGGAGATTCTTCATAAAAAAAATTAAACACTTTAGTAAAATTCCAATGGCTCCATCATCCTCTATCACGTTGCAAGATATGAATGCTTCAAAAAATTTTTATTGCATCCTTCTCTTTTTACCCTATCTTATAAAAAACATGGGCTCATTGTTTAGTGGTTATTTATTATACTATTATTGTAAACCAATAATAACGCTTGCTTGACGTGCAAGAGATCCCCGATTCAATTTCGGGTGGGCCCACCATATTTTATCCTAAATTTATACGCATTGATTTGGCCTACTTTTAAAAAATCCTATCCCGCATAATGAATTCAGGGCTTTGAATTAATTGACAGATGAGCGTGAGTTCTACAAAGAGCAATCTCAATATGGAGCAAATAGGAGCAAAATAAACCCCAACTATAGGAACAGGGAGATAATTGACAGGAAAATTACAGATTTAAAATAACAAATGGTGTTTCTCTGGCTTTCCTTTTGTTTGCGAGGGTATTTTGGGGAAAAGAGAAATTTGAGATCGAAATGGCGAATCCTCACTGAGGTGGGCGTCAAGATATGTGCGAAGGTCAGGAGTCAGTTCAAAGGTGAGCCGTTCTAACCCGTCTTTGGAAATTTTTTTGGTATGAACGAGGTGATGACACACTTGACTCACAGGCCATTGATAATAGCGGAAAATTTTGTCGGCATCTCCCGCATGGATCCAATCTTGAACTTGAGGAGGTAAATGGTTGAGGGCCGTGTGAGGAAAATACGAATATAACTCACGGTCACGTAATCCTTTTTGAAAATCTTTGTGGATGAGGCGCTGAAGTAGATCTTTGGGGAGTCCAAATAAGGATTGATAAGGATTTCCCTCAATAGCAAGATATTGTAATTTAGGGACAGAGAGGGGAAATGATTCCAATGACGAGAAATGGTTATAATTCAAACCCAAAATTTCAAGCAGGGGAAGGGAGGAAGGGAGAAATTCTAAGGAGGATAGGTGATTGTGCGATAAGCTTATAGATTTAAGGTGAGAGTAAAGGTTAGGCGCTTCGGGAAGGGAGGTAAGATGGCAATAATCAAGGGATAATGTGCGGAGTGTAGGATATTGAGCGAGGAGCGCGAATAACTGTGGAAGGATTGTAGACAAGTGGCATTGAAAAAAATGAATGGTAGTGAATGAGGGAAGATCTTTTGGAAGATGTGAAAGGATAGCAAGGATTTGGTTTGGGTCCATATTATCACCAAAATATAAGGTTTGTAATTTGGGGAAGGAGGTAGGAAATCCAGAATGGGAAGAGAAGGTACACTGAGAAAAATAGAGATTCTTTAATTGAGGAAATTTTTGAGGCCAATGGAGAAACGACTCAAATCGACCATTATAAATCCTTAATTCCCGTAAGTAATGGCAATGAACAAATGAAGGAGGCATGACGGAAAAAGGAGTTAATTGACCATCCCCGAATTGCAAATCTAAACTATAAATGTGTCGTCCTTGGGTTAAAAATTTTTCTCTCGAATATGCAAAGTATTCATCATTCTTCGTATCAAATCGTAACAATTTACCACCAAGAATTTCTTCAGTAGATTTGATGAGTTCATCCTGAACAAAATTACCGGTCTCATCGAGCATTCGATGAATAAGATTAGTTTTGCGAACTTTAAAATGATTCGACAAATCAATATAATCGATAAAGGCTTGTTCTTGGGGGGAAAGAGGAAGAAGATCTTTAGCTTGGGTGTTTTCAGTGAGGAAAGGTGTTTTCATATAAATCAATTTTTTAGTAAATGGTTATATTTTCGGGTGATGTATAATAAAAATTCTTTCTTTTCTTCAATTTGAAGTTAAGCAGAATTCATAAACATTTGGATTTAATAGAAAAAAGATATAGTATTAAAAAAAAATTTTATCTGTGGTTTAGTGTATTGATATCTTGGACAGACATTATAAATTATTAAAGAACGCCTGATTCCCATAGGGAGTACCACTATCATCGATTCGGAACCTATCACATAATAATTCCGCCTCCTCTGGTGAAATATAATAAGCAGTCGGATTGAGTTTCGCGTTTGCTAAAGCTTCATTTAGAGGGAGATTTCGATAGGGAGTTTCACGTCGGGCATTCATATGGATGACATTAAAGAATGCAGGAATAAGTTCAAACAAACCCAAAAAAGCATGTTCTGTGACTGCACGATGACTTTCATCTACATAATGTTGACCATAAAGTTCTAAATCATCGTGGGAATAAATCACAGCCAACTTCTTTTCACGAAAACCATCAACCGCTAAATTTTTACGGCCAGCATATTCATAGCTATGTGCTCCCAGATGTTCTATATGGATAATTTGGCCATTGGAAAGGGGAAATCCAACATCAAGATAACAAAGAGCTTGATCACGATTGGGATCGTCAAGTGGAGGTTGATCAATTCCATTTTCAACACTTAATGCCCTTCTCGGAATTTGATCACTTGGAAGATTTCGATAATATTCCCGATCATAGATGGCCTTAATTCCACTCTCTTCACTTCCAATTAAAACTTCAAGTGTGGTTTCACTGTCAATGCGTAGATGTGTAGCCCAATACGCGATATATGATTCAGGACCACTATCAAAATTTAAATATATAGGCCCATTTTGCCCCATATATACATATCGGTTACCTGATTCACGACAACCCATATATCGTTTTACGTCTTTATATTCGGACAAATGCCACTTATCAATTCCTAAAGGATTCTCTATTGTAGAAGGATTCCATGTAATTGAATCTTTGATGTTTGATGAAATTTTAAGAGATAGGATATGCTGTATGAAGGAATTAAATTCCAAATCATTTTGTTGAGATTTTTGATCAGATTGTCCTATAGTAAATACAGATCGGCAAAATGAGGAAAAGGCATTAATAATTTGAGCTGTATTGAAGGAAAAATGAAGCCATTTACCTTGCCCACCATCTTTTAAAGCAGCTGTATGTTTATCTTTGGATTGAATATCCTTTAGATAATCATAGGTTATGTATTCCATACCTATTTCATTTTTCGACATAATGGCAATAAAATTATTGAGTAATATATGAAAACTATTGACGTTATTTCCCTTTTTAATTTTAGTAGCTGTTATATCTGGAGAAGTAATATCTCGAGTCATCTGAGACAATAAGGTAATCGTATAGATCATTTGCGTTGCATAACTTATCGACTGTTGAGGAATATTATTAAATATTTCCCAATTATTGTCTTCACCATAGACCTGATTGGTAATTTGTAGAAATTGATCATTGTCCCATGTTTTCCAATCTCCAATACCTAATTCGGAATTACCCGATAAATCTAAACGATCATTAACCATCCATTGCATAAATCGGGTCCCTAATTGGGGCCAATTGTCCTCTATTGCAATAGCCATCACACGGAGAGTTTTAAACGCTTTAAAAGCACTTGAAAAGCCCTTATATTTTTTTAATTTAGTGTCATATTCACCATGCCATCCTGTGACAGGATTTACTACAGCCAAGAAATTTTTAAAAGCATCAATTATAGCGTACTTTGTGCTGCCTGTAGCACCTCCAATCATTGAGGAACGAATGCGTTGAGCACTAAAAATAGTTGCAAACCAAATTTTAGAAATAAATGAGATTAATTAAATATAAATATAGAATATATGGGAATAGAGAAAATTCATAGAAAAAAATTTAATAAGTGTTTTTTCCAAAT
>CAYPTZ010000355.1:0-4551 GCA_964413395.1 uncultured archaeon
TACGGAAATACCTGCAAATTATTTAGGTGATCAAATTTGGCGTATCCCAAATGGTTGGATGAGCAATAATTATAATGGAGATTTTACTCCTGGAAATTTTGCATACTCATTTACAGATGAAGCTGAACCAGGAGGACATTTTAATACAACATTTTTATCGATGAACGATTATAATAACGCCGGTTCTACCTATATCGAGCGTTATTTACCTGCTGTTATTAATGGTTCTTTTGAATTTAAATATACAATGATCACATTCCTATCGGAATCGTACAATAATGATGTAGTTCTGCAAACTATTGATGGAAGAAATTTATTGAATTTTTCTTCTTTTAATCCCATAAACTCAGAATTTTGGAATATTTCTTTACAAGGTGTTGATTCTGGACTATCATTTAACAGCAATCAAGGCTATGTAAATGTTAAGATTGATTTTGATGGGATTTTGGCAAATTTAACAATTAATGGAACAGAAATGCTAAATAATATTCCATATACTTCAGGAATGGTTCATAAAATTAGATTATCAACAGGTGATACTGGGGGTATATCTAGTGCAGGGCAAGGAAGATTTGATAATTTTAATTTAACTGGTATTTATCAAGAATTTATACCAAATACACCAGATAATATAATTTTTGAAGATAATTTTAATGAAAATTTACCTGCAGACAATTTTGCTGATGGAATTTGGCGTATTCCAAATGGATGGGTGGGTAATAATCATACAAATGATTTTCCCGATATTTCTCCTCTCTATCCTTATACACATGTGGCAAATACCAGCACAAATTTCAAAACTACTTACTTAGCGATTAAAGATCACAATAATAGTGAATCTACTTTTATTGAGCGGGAAATAGATCCTTTAATTAATGGGTCATTCGAATTAAAATATTCCATAGAATTATTTCAAAATGACTCTTTTCAAAATAATATCCTTTTACAAACAAGTAATGGAATTAATTTGATTAAAATCACTTCTTTTAAACCAAATGAAACTGAATATTGGGATATCTCATTGCAAGATATAAATGCAGGGCTAAATATTGGTAGAAATGAATCTATTTATATTAAGTTAATATTCAATGGTAGTTCTGCCAATTTATATGTAAATGGAACAGAAATGTTAACTGGTATCTCATACAATTCTGGCATTATTGAAAATTTAAGAATAAATACTGGTTTTACAGGACAAATTTCAACTGGAGGTCAAGGCTTTTTTGATGATTTTATAATAGCAGGTCATCTTTACCAATCAGCTCAAATTGATACAACAAATGGCGTAAGTCAAAAGATATACAATAATAATGTGATTTTAGAATGTATTGATGAAAGCAATAATTATTGGATGAAAATATTACTTTCGTCAGAAATTGGTAATGAATTTCGCTTGATTTTCAATTCATCTAATCCAACAATAATAAATGAATCAAATAATATTGAACTTAGTCATTTTTATTGTATTGAAAGTCTCGAAACAGATGAATACACTATGTCTGGTTATTTATTTTATAATAATTCATTGCGAGCAGCTGAAAATGAAAATAGTATATTTGTGTATAAACTCTCGTATGGAGCTTGGGAAAAAGTTGAAGCCGATCATATAAAAAAAGAAAATTATTTTCTTATTTTTGATATGGAATTGAATACAAATTATGCAATAGGAATTGAAAATATCAAACTTGGAATTGAAGGATTTTCACCTTTTTCTTTTTTGATCTTTAGCTTGATTTCTATCTTTAAAATGAAAGATAAAATTCAAAGAACTTCCAAAGCTGATGAAAATAAAAAAAAAAAAGATAAATGATACTGATAATGGTAGGTATTGGTGTATACAAGGTAAAATTATCAGTGGTATTTTGTTAATGATGATACTTATTTCATCAAATATGGGAAATCCCTCAAAATCTTTTAAAACAGATTACAATTATACTGTGCAAAATTCTAGTTTGTTTGATGAGGAGTTAATATTAGTCAATACAGCAAATGATACTGAATTTGAGATAAATTCAGAGGTTCTCCTTCAATTTAAGCTTTGGAATTTAAGTAATCTCTCATATATTATCACAATAAATGATCGTTTGGCGGGATTTGGAGAAATTGAAGAATTCTATTCTGTTTCCCATATAAATTTCACTCATGATTCTTATCTAGAAGGAGTTAATTTTGTAGATTTAATATTATATGAAAGAAATCATATAACGGAAGATGATTATGTATTAGGGAAAATTTCTTTACATATTTCAATTGTTGATAATAACTTGTCAATTTTTGAATTACTTATTCTTATTTGTGTTATTTTATTCCTTATTTTTTATTTTATTATAAATATTTTTTTAAAAAAAAAAATTCAAAAAGAATTTAATTCAATTCTATCTGAAAATTCTAATGAACCTTTATTTTTTGATTATAAAAAAGATTTAATCTTTTTTAGTAAAACACAATTAAGTTCAGTTCAGAAATCCTTTAAAAGAATTTTACTCCGCTTTGATATTGAACCTGATGATTTTGCTGGGGATGAATTTTTATCTTTCATAAAAACAAAAAAATTCAAATTTAGATAATCCTCAATATTCATAGGGATTTACTTTCTTATGTTCATATTTACTGTTAATGCAATAAAATTTTCTTCACAAATCCAAGAATATCGAGAAATTTTTGGAGATAAGGAATATTACAATTATTATCAGTATATAGTAAAATGCTGTCCTATAAGAGGAGAGAAATCAATTGAATATAGTGAATTAAAATCTAAATTAAGAAAAAAATTTCGTTTTTCTGAAGAAAAAGTAAAAGATATATTAAAGAAATTTGTTGATGAAGAGTATCTTTTAATCTCTTATGATGATGAAGTTAGTATTCATTTACTTTCGAATAATACCCGTAAAAAAATTTTAGATATAATCGTGAAGTTTGCTGGAATTCATGCTGCTCTTATAAGAAGATATTATCATCTAGGGACTCATCAAGTAACTTGGCATTTGGCTTTTCTATTAGAATTTAATTTCATCAAAGATTATAAATTTGGAAAAATAATAGTCTTTGCGAAATTTGAAATTGCATATCGAGATGTCGTAATTGGTTTCTGTATCCTAAAAACTAATTATCGAAATCTTATGAAAGATCTTATAATTACTGATTTAGGACAAACAACTCAAGAATTGAAAGAAAAATTGAATTTAAAGAATACTGCGATTTATACTGCTATTAAGAAATTAATGCATTTTCATATTCTTGATTTTCATCCTCAAAATGCAAATACTTACATTATTAACTCTAAAGAGAAGCATATAATAAAAAATAAAATTGAGATTTATAATCAACTTTTCATCCACAGTTAAAATAAGTGAAAAGAAATAATATTTGAGTTATTTAAATATAGTTTTATAAAAACAATATTGTGAATTATTTTTAGATTTTTTTTTATTTGATAATTTTCTTTTACATTATTAAAACTATTTCAGAATTAGCTAAATTAATTTGGACATTTTATTGTTAAATTTACTTTAAACTTTACAGCAATAATTATTAAATGAGAAGATATGAATATTAATTATAGAATAATCTAGACATAAGTGATCCAACATGAGTAAAAATAGTGAAAAATTATATGTCCAAAGTCGAGATAAAGGCGATTTAATCTTTAAAGTTATCGTAGTAGGGGATCCTTCGATAGGTAAAACAAGTCTCATTAGAAAATTTGTTAAACATCAATTTGAACAGGATTACATTCCCACTGTTGGTGTTAGTATAAGTAAACAACCTCTAACTATCAAAGTTGGAAGTAAAGAAATAAAAATTGATCTTATGGTTTGGGATTTAGCTGGACAACCTCAATTTTTCTTATTGCACAAAGTATATTTCAATGGTGCAAATGCAGTTCTTTTAGGTTTTGATTTAACCCGAACTCATACTTATAGTAATCTTAAAAGTTGGCATAAAGAAATATTGAAGGATGGACTAGTTGATTTACCAATGATTTTAGTTGGAAATAAATCCGATTTAGTTGATGACCGTAAAGTTAGTATTGCACATATAGATTATATGAAAGAACAATTATCCATTCCTGATTATGTTGAAACAAGTGCATTAACTGGTGAGAATGTAGATAAACTATTTGAAACAATTGCAAAACGTATCTATGAACAAAATTCCTAAAATCAAATAATATTTTTTTTTAAATAATCTACTTAATTTTTTATTTCATCATATCTAATTGTAATTAATTAAAATCTAAACTTGGTGGAAAAATGGAACATTTATACAGTGTAGTTGTTGACATGGGACAGTTCTCAACTAAAATTGGTTTTGGTGGAGAAAATGAACCTCGCAATACTTTTTTTACTATTACAGGAACACCAAAATATAATGCAATTGGAATTGATCAAGGTCAAAAAAATCAAATGTTTATTGGTAATGAAATAATTGATTCATTGGGATTATATAAAGTAAGTTCCCCAATAGGAGAAGAAGGAGATATAGTTGATTGGATCCAATTTAAATCAATGATAAATTCACAAAAAGGTATGACTCTAATCGAACTCATGG
>CAYPTZ010000356.1:0-4530 GCA_964413395.1 uncultured archaeon
ATTGATGATAGTGGAATTGGAACGATAATTCAAGACAATATTATAATTAATTACCCAATAGCATCTTTCACAGCATCAACATTGAAAGTTGAGCCATATGAGCAAGTGAATTTTATAGATACTTCAATTGAAGGAGTTGGTCCATTCTCATATTTCTGGCAATTTGACTATTCAGAAGATTCTTCCATAGAACAAAATCCTAGCTATATTTATCATAATGAAGGAACACATGAGGTAATGTTGACAATCACTGATGCCGATGGAGATCAATCTTCATTCACACTTACAGTGACAAGTCAATTTATTAATACAAATGGTATTTGGCAAGATCTAGAGATCGAAAAACAAATAGTTGATTGTATTGAGGATGCTACAATTTATTTTAGTGTAGATATCAATGTCACTCAAGAAGGTCAAATAAAGCTAACCTTTGGATCTGAATCTGAGATCGGATTACTAGGTTATAGCTATGATACAAGTTTTGATTACTATTACATCACCGAATTTGATGAGGATTTAGAAGTAGAGTCAGAATATATTGCAAATCTCAATTTAGACGAGATATCAATTGACGTAATGGGTGGTATTGATGAAATTAGTTTATATCAATTTGATGGTTCAGAATTTAAATTAGTAGATCCTACAAAATATGATATAGATACAGAGAAAAATATAATGACCATTCGTTACATAAGTGGTGAAGTAACATTTGCTATAGGGAAAAAAATTGGAATTGATGATCCTGAAGATCCATTTGCTGCTATTCCAAGTTTTCCATTAATATTTTTAACTTCAATAATGGGTATATCTATATTAGGTTTATTAGCACAAAAAAGTAAAAAATTCTCGTAGAGTTTTTATTACTTCCTTTTTTTATTTTGTTAAGTTACAGTAAGCAAAAATGAGGAAAAATCAAATTCAATTTAAAAATTACAGATTTAAAAAAAAAAAAAAAAGACCAATCCGACAAATCTCTTTGAAAGCTTTAACAATTTCAGTTATTTTTATATTCTCAATAATAAATTTTTCAACTCTTTCTTCAATAAGTAGAAATGACCCAAATATCGTATCGATTAAAAATTCCCAAAATGGGACAGAAAAAATTATTTCTGTAAATTGCACAAACAACCAAGAATTTACCCAAAATTCAGAAATATGGTTGAATTATAATATAAATGATTTAGAAGATACATATTTCGAACAGTACATCAATTCGACAGTGTTCAATTTTGGATATATCGAATCGAATAACACATCCTTTAAATTAAGAGTTGACACACATAATGCTGGTATAATAAATGTTAATCTAAGCGTTTATTCTTTAAAATCAAAAATATCTCCTGAAAATTTAATCTATTCACATAATATAAATCTTATAATTAATCCAAGTGGAGGACCATCATCTCATAGAAATATTTCAAATATATTAAAAATATCAGGCTCTCTACTTTTTATAGGAACTTCTGGGGCTTTTGGATTGAAATATTTCAAAGGAAAAAAAAATAAAAAGTTTTTCTTAAAAAAGGGTATTAGAAGTAATCCAGTACGACTTGAATCAGAAATAACATCATTATTTGATCCAAATTTAGCATTTTCTAATAAAGAACAGGGGAAAATTACCAAATTATTTAAAGAAAATTCGAGTTTTGAAAAAGTGAATCTTAATGAATTGAAATCAGATGAATTTTGGGATAATTTTTGAAGTAACAATGCGAAAATGAAGAAAAGGAAATCAAGGAGAGAAGTATGATGGGAAATGAGCAATATATTCAATATTTACGGAAATGTATCACACGCAGTTCGAGTGTGACAATTGCTCAGATTGTCAGTAAATTACGGAAAAAATTTCACCTTACAGATCCAGAAGCGAAAAATGAAATTGAATTACTAAAGAAAGAACAAATTTTAATAGAAACACCAAATAATACATTTAAATTTAATATTTTTGCTAATGAAATCAGAAAAAGAATATATGATTTAATTAGCCAATATCCTGGAATTTTTATAGGACATATAAAGAAATTTTTAAATATTGGCCCAAATCATGTAAATTATCATTTAGGAGAACTGGAAACACTTAATCTAATTCAACCACATATTTTTGGCAATTTAAAAGCATACAGTCTTCCAAATATTACTCGAAAAGAAGTTGAAATAGGAATATTCTTACTTAGAATTAATATTAACAAAATTTTTCAAGTATTTATTCAAAAAAATAACTTAGAACTCTCAGAAAATGAAATAATTTCTCATATCGATATTCCTCGGAGTACAATAGCATACTCACTAAAAAAACTAATATCACATAATCTCATCAAAAAAGATAAGAAAAAGAAAGAAAAAATTAAATATTGGCTAAATAAAGAACACTATAGCAAAATTCAGAATGCGATAAATAGTTTGAATTCTTTAGGATTTTCACTAAAAATTTCTTAGATGAAAGCAATTTTTACATTTAATTGCATACATTTTGGTTATTTTCTTGTTTAACACTCTCAAAAATTGAATATTTTATAATATTATGATTGTTTTCGTTTAATATTCAAATTATTCTTAAAAATTAAAAATTTTCTTATAAATTTTTTATTTATAAAAATAATACACTATGTTTAAATAACAAGAGATTCTATTGTTATATATACATACTAAATTCAACGTTAACCTTTTATTAACATTACTTTATTTTTACAATATTATCAACGCTGACATAAGACTTGTGTGTAGAATTAATCCAATATTTTAAAAAATCGAAAATGTCGATTTTTCTCAATAGTGAATTTAGGATTAAAATAAGACCAAGTGAACAAAAATGGAAAAAGCATTACTAATATATCCAAAATTTTTTACAAATACATTTTGGAATTATAAAGTTGTTTGTAAAATTGTTGGAAAAAAACACCCGGCATCGCCATTGGGATTAGCAACTATTGCAGCGATGTTCCCAAAAAGCTGGAAACTGAAAATAGTAGATTTAAATATTCAATCACTATTAAAGAATGACATAATTGATGCAGATTTAGTATTTATTGGAGGAATGATCTCCCAACAGCAGGAATTAATCAATCTTATAGATTACATCCATACATTTGATAAAAAAGTTGTAGTTGGAGGCCCAGATCCCACATCTCAACCTGCCATCTATCAAAATGCAGATTATTTGGTATTAGGTGAAGTAGAACATACTCTTCTTCCATTTCTTGAAGATTATAAAAATGGTATTGCAAAAAAAATTTACAACCCTCCCTCTGAAAAGCCAGAGATGACAAAAAGTCCAATCCCTCGATTTGATTTATTAAATCTTAATGCATATATGATGATTGGTATACAGATTACTCGAGGATGCCCATTTAATTGCGAATTTTGCGACATTATTGAGCTCTATGGGCGAATTCCAAGAATGAAATCTTCAGAACAAATCATTCTAGAATTAACAACACTATATAATCTAGGATTTCGAGGTCATATTGATTTTGTAGATGATAATTTTATTGGTAATAGCAAAAAGATAAAAATAATCCTTAAAGATTTAATATCTTGGTCTAAATCTCACCAATATCCTTTCTATTTTTCTACAGAAGCAAGTATTAACTTAGCAGATGATGATGAATTACTAAAATTAATGCAAGAACTAGATTTTCGCTATATTTTCATTGGAATTGAAACTATGGATGATGCAGTTCTAAAGGCTACTCAAAAATATCAAAATACACGACGTAAGATTGAAGAGGATTTAAATAAGATATATAGTTATGGGATAATCGTGTGTGCAGGATTAATAGTCGGTTTTGATCACGAAACCAGCTCAAAAGCTCGCTCAATAATTGATCTTGTAAAATTAGGTAAAATACCATTTGCAATGGCAGGACTATTGCATGCATTGCCAAACACACAATTAACTCGGAGATTAAAAAAAACTAACCGATATTTTGAAGATTCAAATCATTCACAACAAAATATGATTGATAGTTTTGATCAAACCACATCAGGGTTAAATTTCATTACAGATCGACCTAAAGTGGAAGTTCTTCAAGATTATATTCATATTATAAAAACGATATACAATAAACGCGAATATTTTGATCGATGTTTAAATTTAGCTCTTTCCTTGAAAGGCAAGCGGAAATTTAAATCAAGTTTTGGAGACAATATGATGATATTACTCGCATTTTTGAAAGTTATTTTCCATTTAGGGCTTAATCCAAAAACTGCTTATTATTTTTGGCGCAATTTCTTCAAAACCATCCCTCATGGCATTTCAAAAGTTGAATCCTTAATAGCTGTAGAAACAATGTATTTACATTATGGGAAACAAAGCAAATATGTTATCAAAGTTTTAAATCAAAGATTAAAATTATTAGATGATAATCCAGAACCAATTTTTATTCATGAAACAAAAATTGAACCCATTCCACTTCAGGTAAACAAATAATCTTTTTTATTTTAATTAAATGATACTTATTAAAATTTTAAAACTACTTGAGTTTGCCACCTAATTAAATTTTTTCTTCTTTTTTGAGTATCTCTCAATTG
>CAYPTZ010000357.1:0-4526 GCA_964413395.1 uncultured archaeon
TCAGCTATTGCATCCATAGCAGATTTCTTAATTTCTGGGTTTGTATCGTTGAGCATTTCAATTAATTTTGGAATGGAAATTTTTGAAAGGTTAGGAGTTGAAATTTCACTTGAAACACTTGCAGCAATACTTCTTATGTGAGGGTTTTTATCATTCAATCTTTCTGAAAATATAGATTTAGGTACTAATTCAGAATAATAGCTAAGAAATTCCAAAGTATTTGCTTCTATCGAAAAATCTTCATCATCCAAAAGAGAAATTAATTTTTTTATTTGATCTTTTGTAGGAGGAATATTGTCATCTTTACTTTGGATATTATGATATGTTTTTAATATAGTTAATGAATAATCTCGAATCATTCTGTTAGGGTGATCTAACAATATATAAATTGATGAGATATCTAAAAGTGGAATAATATTTTGACCATTTATTGATATTACTTTCAAAATTTGTAAAATTTTATCATTATTACTAGATGATATCCCTTCATTAACTAAGGAGATTGTTTCTTTTGGATGCTTTTCCATCAATAAAGAGAATATTTCTTCTCCAGTTTTTTGAGCATATATATTAGAAGGGTCGCAAAGTGCATCAAATAATGGATCTTTATATAAAACGTTAGTAAGATTATATCCTCGTTTGCGAGGAATTCGATCATACATTTCAAGTAAGACTTTGTTAGCTAAATTTCTTTGATCTTGGTTGTTATATCGACACATATTAAAAGGAGGAATGGGATTAAATTTATTGGCTGCAGTTGTTACAACTCCCATTAATGAATCATTATATAATTTTCTATTTTTCTGAATAAAGAAGAAATAGGTAATTATGATCATTAATCCCAATTCTTCAATAGCACCAATCAAATTTAATTCAGAATGTTTAAACACTGGAAATCCAGCAGCAGATTCTCCTCTTTCAAGATACAATACACTAGTAAAATCCCAAGTCTCAAAGATGGGCTTAAATATTTCCACACCAATTGGAGTAATAAATATATTTATCAACACATTTATTCCCACTGCAGCAATTAAAAAACCAGAAAAGAATATAGATTGGGAAGAGATTTGAACTTTTCTTTTCCAATATCTTGAAAAGAATGCTGAAATAGCAAATATTAATGTTAAGGGAATAAACCAATCAAAACCTCTCGATCCAGCAGAAATATTATAATTCATGCTAAAATGACTCAGAGTACTAAATGTTTTATAAATCTCATAAAAATAAATAAAATTAAGGATAAAAAACACGATATAGAAAAAAGGATTTCTCCAAAATTCTTTGATAGCTCGATTACTTTTATCATAATGTAAGAAAATAGATCGTTCGAAATGAGAAATATGAACAAAGAATTGTGCATGACCAACAGTATATCCTAATGAAGCATAATATAACACAATAATCATAGGATATAATAACATCCAACTTACCCATCCAATAAATAATTCAATATTTAGGATATTCACCATTATAATTGGAGGTAATATTATAGTCATAAAATAAATTGAAAATGCAATAATATATGAATATGGTTTTTGGAATTTTTGGATTATTTTTTCAAATGGTTTTTGAATAGGAGTTACTGAAATTTGATTATCGTTTGAAGCCATATACATAAATTCAAAGAGAGGATAAAAAGTAATAAAAATTAAACAAAAGAATAGAGGATAGAATATGAAAAACCCTTGACCTTGATTTGTTTGAGTAATATCATTATTTACATCTGCGAATATGATAAAAGTTTGAAGCATAGTAACAATAATTATTAATCCACATCCAAAGAGAAATGCAAAGACTAAGCACCTAATTCTGTCTCCGTAATCCCAAATTTCTTTTTTTACTAGTTTGACTCGAGCTGAAATAATGTAATATCCAAGGAAAATTAATGAAACAAATATAAATACTATTGGAGTAGTCCATTTATTCCATGAAAATTTGATTTCACTAAAAATATTGAAAAAGTCTCCTAATCCCATATACTTTATAATATATAATGAACCTAAAAAAATAGATTTCTCTTATGTCAATAACAAAATAATGAAGTTTTTATTTTTTTCAAAAATATTGACTATAATGGACTTTGAAAATATTATTCCTTGCAATTCTATAAAGTCAAAATTATTACGCGAAGAAAATGAATTTATTCATCAAATAGTTGACACAATATGTATTAAAGATTTTCCTAATTCGATGATTCATTTAGGTAAGAAAATTGGGCCATTAAAATTAGGTCATCCATACTCACTAGAACAATATATTGCCCAAATTTTTGTAAAGAATGGATTTCTGAGATATAATGATGAATCTCACTTAAATCGAAAAGCCATTCAAAAGATTAATTTTCAAGAATCTACAAATCCTGAATTGGGTAATATTCAAGGTTATAATTATATTTATACTCAAGCTCATGAACAATTGTTACTATCAAATCAAATGTATGAAAATGGTGATATTCCAAGGCAAGATTTCAAACAACTTTATAGTGATGTAAATGACTTAATTCGCGTGCGACTTGCAAAAATAAATCGTCTTGCCTCACAAACACAAAATTTACAATCTAAAAAGAAATTATCTTCAGAAGAACAAATACTATTTGAACAAATTTCAGAAAATATCAAAGAATGGAAAGAAAATCTTGGAACAGTGAAAGTATCCTCAAATAATACTTAATTTTTTCTGAAATATTAGGAAAAAAATAGTAAAAATATATATATATAGATAACACCGAGGAAAATGTGCAATAATGCAAAGAATCCCCCAACGATAGTAAAATTTTTATAGGTAAATCCTTCAACTTTATGTTTTCTTGCTAAATCAAGAGTCATCATATCACAAGCAGCACCTTGTGGCAGAAAATTCCCCCCAAGATTAATACCTAAAGTAAATGCAATTAATAATGGTGTTTTCGCAGAAGGGATATGGGTTATTAAATCTGCAATAATTGGTAAAAATAAAATGGTGATTGGTGCATCATCTAATAATCCAGAAAGAAGAGATGTAATAAACAAAATTCCAATTGAGATAAGAAATATATTTGAAGAAGCTAAATTCTCGACCATTTGTTCAAGTCCAGCAGTAATTTTGGCCACTTTCATATAGTGCACCATTAAAAAGAGAATTATGAAGAAATAGATCAATTTTGCATCTATTCGCTTAATATATGTAGATAGGGATGGTTCCTTATTTCCTTCTAAATCAATCTTAATTGGATTAAGCAATACAAACATAATTAGGCCCAATAGTCCTGATAATATAATACTTGTTATTGTAGTTAACATGATAATAAAAATAATTAATCCAATCATATTTTTTTTGAATTCTTTCTTATTGATTTTAAGTTTTAATATTTCATTTTGATGAACAAATAAATCAGAATTTTGAAGAGATTGAACCTCAATAATTTTTTCTAATTCTTCCTCTTTTCTTCCACGAAGGATGACACTTTTTCTAATTTTTTTACTATATTCCTTTTCACGTTGAATATCTCTTTCGAGCTTTCCAACACTAAAATATCCTGGAATTGAGTAAGTGGAATGAGCAATATTTCTTTTTTTTAATTGTCTAGTTAAGATAATTTTATCAAGTAAATATAAAGTAATTATAAGGGCTATAACAAAATACACCCCCAAATAAATGAGATGCCATAGTAATGATAAATCAAATTGATTGGCAATAATAATGTTTTCAGCGGAACCAAAAGGAGTTAGAGTACTAGCTAAATTAATGCAAATAGTCACTCCGTACATATAGGGAGTTGGATTAATATCCATTTTTTTACATGCTTCTATTACAATAGGAATAAAAATAATGGCAACACTCAAATCTTCAATAACAGTTGCAATTAAAGTTGAGGTAATACTTAAAATATAAAACATTTTTCTTGGTTGATCATGGTATTTATTTACAATAAGCAATGCAATTTGATGGAATACTTTTTTTTCATTTAATATTTCAACAATTGTAAAAAGGCAAAAAAGAAAAACAACAACTTCCCAATCAATCGATTGAAGTAGTTGTATTTCTGCTTCTTCCGCTTCTGCATCACTCCCAGGTGGAGTTAGAATCATAGCACTTACTGCAATGATTACTAAAAATATTAAGGAATATGTTAGATAGTCTTTTGATTCTTTAAACAGAATTAAAATTATACTTATAAAACTAATACTGATAATTATCTGCAATAATGTTATTGGTTCCACTTTTTTCCCTCAATGATTAAAATTATATAAATATGATACCAAACCAAGAAATCTTTACAATATCTAATCTTTTTTCTGTTGGCTTTGATAATTGGAAACTTATAATATATGTTTACGGAAATGAACATGGATTTGATATTGCGAATATATTAATTCTCTTTATGTTTATAATCTCTTTTATTAAAAACATTCCAAAAAAAAAAAAAATAGTTGTTCATTTTTTTTTTTTGAAAATAAAAATGTTTAGTTAGTGATAGAATTTTTTATCTTCATTTATGAGGTTCTATCAACTTTTTTTTAATTAAAGTTTTTGTCTATTTCCTGCCA
>CAYPTZ010000358.1:0-4520 GCA_964413395.1 uncultured archaeon
CCATGATAAACAGCCTCTTTCGTAATAGAAGCAAAGACGGACTCATGGGAAGCCCACTCCTTTAGGTGTGGGTAGTTCACTTGATCAATAATATCCAACGCCCATTCTCCATAGCTCATATTTTTTGAAGAAAGTCGAATTTCATCCGAATATCCCGGATGTCCTATTGTATCAGGAGCATAAATTTGATAATCCTTGGCTAATTCTACTAAGGGTAATAAATCATGAGGATTTAATGAATTTCCTCCATGAAATGCGATAATAGGTAATCCGTTTTGTTTTCCCATCTTTAAAATATGAGTCCGCCCGAAGCGAGTATTAACATACACATCTTGTACATCTATTGGAAATTTTGCTCGTAATTGGTCATAGTATTCGAGAATTTTTTTTTTTTCCTTCCATAGTTTTATAGATCGATTTCATAAAGGTCTAAGTTTATAAGGATTCAGCCCATGATAAAATCTTGGAATTTGATTTAAATAATTAAAGGAACTGAAAAAAAATTCACAATCTATTTGAATCATCAATCAATGTGTGAGTGTTATAAAATTTTTTTTTTTACCAATTTATGAAAAATAATATTTCTTTTTTTTAGAACCCAAAAAGTTCTTTTCTTTATTCACTCCTCATTTTCCTTTGATCATTTTAGAAATATTATTTATTAATTAGAACGAATTATAATTTTTTTAAGTTTTGAAATTCAATGTTGAATATCAAATGGAAAATAATCTTGATCATTTACTTGAATTAGCTACCAAAGATCCTGCCGCTCGCCCTCAATTTTATAAAACTCTGTTATCTTCAGATATTTATGTTTTAGGTAAAATCAAAAATCCTGAAAATGAACATCCTTCAGAAGAAAGTGGCTCCTTTTCATTACAACCTGGGGATGAAATCGCATTTTTATTTTGGACAAAAAAAGATGGATGTCAATTTCTCCCAATTTTTTCTTCTCTGACTGTCCTCCAATCAATTGTCGATCCAAATGAGAAATATCTCAAGCTCCCCTGCAAAGATTTGTTTGAAATGGTAAGGGATGTAAATATCATCCTTAATCCGAGTGCCCCTTATGGAAGAGAATTTTTACCCAATGAAATAGCAAATTTATTGGCTTCTCAGACTGCTCAATCTAGTCAAGAAATTAAAATTGAGGAAGAAACAACTATTCAAATAGGTCAACCTGCAGATTATCCCACTGAACTTCTCGAATATCTAAGAAACACACTTCCTAATTATTCTGATGTGAAATCTGCCTATCTTGCCTTATACCTTAATTCTACTATCGATAAAAACCCTCATCTATTAATTGCTTTTGATATTGAGGGAGGAAGGCCTGTTTATGAGAAAATTCGTAACGATCTTGGAACAATCGTCTGTGAAGCATTCCCTGATAAAGGGCCAATAGATTTTATTTTATTGGAAAATTCTTTAGATCTAAAATCTGGGGATTCAATATTTGCCTATTTTAGTTCCCAAACCCCGTTTTACAACATAAAAACCTGAATAATTTTTTTCAAATACATCTTTTTTTCTAATTTTCACTGATTCTATGAACATTGAAAATATACAGAATTATATTTCAAAATATACAATTATTCTCTGGAAATTTGTTCAATCATATCTCACGATATAAAATTTAATATATAAGTTAGTGCAGATATTGTAAAACTTTATAGATTTTCTATTTCTGTATTGTTTATGGATATTGAAAATGAAAAAACTCTTTTATTGGATGATAACGGAATTTTTCCTCCCATTATTCTTTCGCATCGTAAAAAAGGGATCTCTCTATCTTTCATTTCTTTAACCTTTCTCGCAATATTACCAATTATATCTAATAGCCGTCCGAAGGAATTATCTGCTCTGAGCTATGCATTTTATCTTTCTTTATGGGAACTTCTTTGCTCTTTACCACTTTTCTTTATTGAACTCAGATCAATTAATAGAGGTATTTTTGCTTCAGATGTGAGCCAAAAAATAAGAAATAAATGTTTGAGCATTATGATATTTACTGGAATAATCTTTTCCATTTCCACATATTTTTATGTGTTTTCCTTTGAAAAAGCAGGCACAATTAGTGCCTCTATTGCGGTTCAAACCTATCCTTTATTTTCACTATTGTGGGAAATACTTTTTCTCAAGAAAAAGAAACATTGGAATGAGTTACTCTTTACTGGATTGATCCTCATGGGTCTTTATTATATTGGGACTACGGGGACTTTTCTCATCGTAGATTTCTCGATATGGTTTGCAGTGGCTTTGATCACCCCCTTTTTATGGAGTATTGCTCATGTGATCATCAAAAATAACCTCGATCAATCTCCCATCTCCCCCAACCAAGTGACTTTCTTTCGTGTTTTAATTTCCTCTATCCTCCTCTTAATTGTCTCTATCAGTATTGAAGGACCTAATTCAATCTTTACAGGCCTTTTCACTCTTGAATATCAGATATATGGGTTTTTAATGGGCTTTATTTATTATTTAGAATTAGTTAATTGGTTTTCTGCAGTGAAATATGTGAATGTCTCAGTAGCCAGCACAATTACGGCACTTTCCCCCGTTCTAACCTTAATCCTTGCTTTTTTCTTTTTAAATGAACAAATCTTGCTCTATCAAATCATTGGAATGTTTATAGTTTTTTTTGCTCTTTTTGGATTAATCAGATGTGGAAATAAAAATATGGTAAAAAAAGAAATCTAATAGTAAAAATCGAATAAAATTATTACAAAATTCGAAATGTTGTTTGCCCTAAATTCGGATGACCGCCTTTTTTTAAGCTGAATCCTGCCTTTTTTATATCTTTAATAAATTGGATAGAATTAAAGTAATTTTTCAGAATGGTGCCTGTATGATATCCATGGATTATTGAAATCTCCGTTTCTCCTGATCCAAGGCACTCTTTTATGCTGTATATCACTTCAATAAACGCTTCATCTTTCGTATAGCCATGTAAATCAAGTTCCATCTTTATACCATTCTTTATTAATCTCTAATTTTTATTTCTTTTTAATAATTTGTAGCTTTGTTCTAAAATTTAAGGACCTACAAGTTCTTTTTTTCCTCTTTCTTTACCAATAATTTTCATCCATTCCAAATATTTCACTAAGAATATAAAAGGATCAGAAGTTTTTAAGAATGAATTATTAATTATATTTGGATTCGACTATATTCCGACTTTAGCAGTTCGATATTATCTATTCTTGGTTAATTTTTTGAATCATGGTTTTTAGTACTAATGATAAATTTTTTTTACCTCTATATCTATGGAGAAATCTCTATTATGAATGTAAATCGCAAAAAAATTGTAATTTATGGGGGGGGGAAATTTGGTTTTAATGCCATACAAAAATTGAAAGCCCAATATAATTTAATAATTATAGATATCGAACCTAATTGTTATATTGCAGAGCGTTTTAAATTGAAACCTGAGTCTATAGATTCTGTGTTAGATCAAATTCAAAAAATTAATTCTCAAAATAAATATCGCACCCAAACTTCAATGTTTTTTATCCTTGGTGCTGAATCTGTGTTATTGCAGGCAATCAATTTATTTTTTCCTTTGTATATTGTTCCAAGTGCTCCTGTTCATGTTATGGCTAATTTAACCCAGCAATATCTTTCAGAGAGATATCCTTTAGTTGAGATGAATCATACTAAATTTTTAATGGATCTGTCTAAAAAACCTGAAAATTTATTCCAATTTACATCCGATAAACCTGAAGTATATTTTTCATATGCCGCGTGGGATGAAATATGTCCTGAACACTGTATTGGGCCTAAAAAATACTGTATTCATCATAAACGACATAAACCTATAACCATAAGTGATTTTATTGATAATATCATTAGTAAAAAGCAAATTTTGCATTTTAGGAGTCAGCAATTAAATGCAGGTGTTGGAGGAATAAGTGTGAATACTATCAAAGAAAATTTTTTAAAATTGGAAGCTATTCTTCAAGAAAATCAATCTAACCGATTTGCAAACCTTTATATTGCCACATCATGTAATTGTCATGGAGTAATTTCACGTTTTCAAATTGAAATAAATGAGTGCTAATTATTTCCCTTCCAAATTAATCTCTATAAATAATTCTCTACAAATAAATCTCGACATATTTTAAATATTGCTAATTCATCTGGTCTGGAAATTTTAGGTTCATTGTTGTTTTCCACATTTTTCACATATCTTTTGATTGGATTCTAGATGATTTCCACATTCCGAACATGCAAAAATTAAAGGTTTAGGTAAATCTTCATCTATTATGACACTTTTTTGTCTTGATTTTAATTCAGTGACTTTTTTCATACACATTTGGGCTTTTTTTTCATTCTGAAATTGATATCTATATAGCACTCCTAAGTTATTCCATCCTTTTGCAAATGAAGGTGCAAGTTTTACCGTTTTTTCCCAATATTTGTACGCTTCCTTATACTTTTTTGAAATCCTCCAAAAAAAAACTAAATTTTTTATCTGGGAAAAATATAAAATGTTCCTAATTTTTCCTATTTAACTATATCTC
>CAYPTZ010000359.1:0-4520 GCA_964413395.1 uncultured archaeon
ATATAATTTTTAATGTTTTGTTCAATTCACATAGTTATTTTCTTTTACATAAAATATCATATCTTTATATGAACATCTTAGTTTACTATGATTCAATAAATTAGTATCATTCAATTGAAATTAATTTCTAAAATATATTCTTTAAAATTTTACACATTCCAATAAATTCATTATTTTTTATTATTCATCAAAAATGAAAAAATTTTCATTAAATAAAATAAGCATAAAATACGTTATAATAATCAATATCATAAGATTTATAATCATATGAATAATTTTAAAATCTAAACCAAATCAATATGGGTATTATTTTATATGAATGAAATTCAAACGGAAAAATTGAAACATGAAGTGAGCATAAAAACATATTCTCATTCAAAATTTATGGATTTTATAATATTCTTTAGAAAACTACTATTTTCTTCTAAGAAAAACGCACAAAACGCATATAGCGCTTATAATTATATTAATGAATTAGTTAAACAAAGATTTAATGAAGAACTAGAAGATCTTAATATTTTAGATATTGGTTGTGGTCAAAGATTTCCTTATACATACTTATTTAGTAAAAATAATTCCGTAATCGGAATTGATTTAGATATTATTTTACTCAAACATAGCTTTTCACTATATAAATCAATTATTAAAACAAATGGATTAAATAGATTCATTAAAACATTTCTTCGCTCCATTTTTTTTGATAGGAGTTTTTTTCAAAATTTAAGAAAAATACAAAACTATTCTCAAAAGCGTCAATTTCATCTCTTATACATGAATGCAGAGAAAATGGAATTTTCAGATAATCGTTTCGATTTTGTATTTTCTTATAACGCTTTTGAGCATATTGAGCATGTTGATAAGGTAGTTAAGGAGATCAAAAGAGTTTTAAAACCTCAAGGGAAATTTTGTATTTCAATTGATTTCTACTCGAGATTAAATGGTGGTCATAAAGAAGATAAAAATAATCTTTGGAACCATTTGTTAGACAAGAATTTTCAACCTAATGTATATCTTAATAAATTACGGCTGGATGATTATATCTCCATATTTAAGAAGTATTTTAAAAAAGTGTACTTTATTTGTGAAGAAGATGAAAATAATAAAAAAATTTTAACCCAAACAATAAAAAAACAATTGCCAGAATATTCAGAAAAAGAACTAATTATGAAACCTCTTGTAGTAATGGGTGAAAAATAAATTTATTTTCTGAAAATAATTAACATTTTTGAATAAAATAAAAGAATGGTTTTATTGATTTAATTGAAATGTTATTTTATTTATATAAACATACAGTTTTTTAAACCTAATTTTCTAATTGATATCTAATAAAAATTTTTAATCTCAAAATTTGATTATTATGAATTTTATTGAAGTTGCAAAAATAAGTGAATTAACAACAGGTAAGATGAAAAAAGTTGAAATTCAGGATAATGAAATACTATTAGCAAATGTTAATGGTACCATATATGCAGTTGATGATAGATGTGGACATATGAATGTATCATTATCTGCAGGTGAATTACATGGGAAATTAATTATATGTCCCTTACATAAAGCTAAATTTGATATTACTACTGGAAAGAATATTGAAGAACCTCATCTACCTGGGATAATAAAAAAAACTGGGATGGGTAAATTAATGGGGAAGGTAAAAACTCATAATCTCCATATATATGAAGTCCAAATTGATGAAAGAAAATAAAAATATGATATAGTATTCTTTTTTTGGCTTATCCATATCGATATTGGAAATAATGTCCATATCATATAGCCAATTGTTGCGGTTATTACATTAATCATCTCAAGAAAATTAAGAGGTAGATCTGCATTCAGATAATCAAGAGATTTCTCACTTATCTAATATTAACTAGAAGAATGATACTTTAAAACTAGGAATAGGTTGGCTAGTTAATGGAATTCAACATTCAAACATAACCATTTATGATAACGATAAAAAAACCATTTTATATACTACTACTAGTGAGTATTCCTTACGCGGATATTCCATTATTGTACCAAATATCCAAAAAGATCGGACTTATTATCTAAGAATTCATCGAATAGAGGGATATAAACCCGCAATTTCTTATTCTATGGCAATAAATTTCATAAAAGATGATAATTTTGAACAAGTGTTCAAATTAGGTTCGAAAAATGCTTTTGGAGCTATGATTAAAAATATTGAAGAAAAAAAAGAAGCAGGAGATAGATTTCCAAAATTAGGAGTTAACCAGCGTCAAATAAAAGATGTTGCAATCTTTATTAATGAATTCTTTAAAGTTTGGAAAGGAGTTGGTGAAGATATTATTTCTAAAACGAATGTTTTCTTATCTGGTGAAAAATATGAGATATTTAGTTCTGACATAATAAAATTCCTAAGTCCAACAGAAACTCAGTTTATAGCTATTGATTCAATAATTCAATTCTTTATTGATAATTTCTTTGGTGGGAATTTGGAAAAATTCAACAATTGGAATATTTATGCTTCTCAAAATTTCTATAGGGGTCAACATCAAATTGACTTTTCTGGTAATTTCAAATCCCATACACAATTACTTAATGAACTTGGATCAAAAATATCTAAAAAGGAGATACTTCAGAAAAAATTCTTCATCAATGGCCAAGAAATCATTCTTCAAACTAATTCCTTCTTTGAAAAAGATTTATTAGATGATCTAGAAGAAATTTCAGGCTGTATTACCAAAATTCTCTCCCAAGAAACATTTAAAAAAATTCTTCAGGATGACAATCTTGTTGTTTCTTACCCCGTATTAAATAAAAAGGAGGATGGTAAAACGATTTTGGATATTGGACTGGTGCTAAATATACTTTCTCAAGGAAGAGGATTACTTTTTGAAGCTCTTGGATTCACTCAATATGCTTATGGGCATTCCTATAGCCATAACAAAGAAATTCAACTATTGGTTAATTTAGTTCAAGGGTTAGCTCCAATCTACATTCCCTATGATAATTCATATTCTAGGAGATATTATCTCAATGCCGAATCACAAAATGTTTACTATATTGGAAAAATGGCCCCCCTTATCACGCGCACTCAATTTCAATCATTGCTTAAAGCATTATCTCTGTCTGGAAAATCCTTTTCCGAGACTCTTCTCCTCCTTTCCCATGACGATTATATTCATGATTTTGGATTTAAGTACGCTGCTGACGCCATTGCGATCCAAAAAGCCTTTGGTCTTCTTTTCAGTGAGGATAATGTGGTGGTCGACCAGAACAACAATTTTGTTATGGAATTGATTGATACCAATGGAAATGTCAATTTTATAGCCTTTGAGGTAAATATGCAATTATGGTGGAAGAATTATGCTAATTCCAATCTTGAATTTGTCGATTCGGCTCTTAATAAAATGTATGCTCAGCTTCATTTCTCAGTTTAATTATTTTATTGATTAGAAAAAATAAACATATTAGAAATATTTTTTATTGATCAAAACCTTCTTTTTTTTACTCTTAAGCACATATAGCCAAGCGGTTACGGCGCCGGACTTGAAATAATTTTTTTTTATACAAGATATCCGGTCTCTTCACAGAGCCATGGGTTCAAATCCCCTTATGTGCGCCATTTTTTATTATTCAATTTCAAGACATAAAGGAACAAATTTTTTGATTAATCCATTTCTAATTGAATAGGAACACATATTCTTTGAAAAATAACGTTATTTTTAAAGAAAATAAATTTTAAATAGGTGTGGAGTGTGTATATTTAGAAGTATAAAAATGTGCTAATACCTAGAAAGAGTGGAAATTAGCATAGAGAAGGGGAAAATATTATGTCAAGTTATCAAATATACGAAGAAAAATTCTTATCATTAGTCGAAGCCAAAAATGAAGGGGAACTTCTTAAAATGCTAGATAATTTTGAATTTTCCCACAATTTTATACTAGGTTCGATGAAAAAGATAATCGGTCAAGATCTCAGTATAGTTGTCAGTAAAATAATTGAACTTAGAAATTTAAGAAATAATATAAGGTTTAAATGGGTTTCACAGGCAATAGATGATGGTTCGGTGAAAACCTTGAAATTATTCCTCGAAAATGGCGGAGAAATGGAAGAATTTGATCCAATATTAAGAGATGTAACCCTTTATTGGTGTTCGGCAGCGAAAAGTGAAAACCCAGAAATGATAGATTTTATGTTTAACTATTTTAAAATCCAACCGTATAATCTCAACAGTATCTTCGAATGGGCAATCTCTCATCATAAGTTTGCAATGGTTAAATATATGCTGGATAGATATTTACCTTCGATTAATTTCGACGCAATTCGTAAAGCTATCCCCTATAGTAGCAATAAATATGAGTTATTTTATCAATTAACTAAGTTGGACTTAATTACGGGAGAAAATAGTGGAGATTTTATTTTTTCTTCATGCAATGATCATTATTTAAAGTATATTGGCCAAAATTCTATTGAAAATGATATTAAAGGGGTGTTATATCTATTTAGATATTTTCCTCCAAATAACTTTGATTGGGAAAGATATGTAAGTCAAACC
>CAYPTZ010000360.1:0-4498 GCA_964413395.1 uncultured archaeon
CCGGTGGTGCTGGTGGATTAGAAGGGGCCGGTGGTGTTGGTGGATTAGAAGGGGCCGGTGGTGCTGGTGTAATAGATGGAGCTGCTGGTTTTGATTGAGTTGGTGCAGATTGCTTTAATATAGCTTTTATTTTTTGTGCTTTTTCATGAAAATCTTGACTAACCCTATCATCACCTAATTCAATACTTAAATCGGAAAGATGTGAAAATAATTTAACCGCTTCCTCAAAATTTCCCGATTCTAACGCTTTTTCTGCATCTTTAAGTACTCTATCTCGTTCCATTAAAGGTGCTAAAAGAGGTGATACTTCACCTGACATTTCTAAAATATCAGCAATAATTGTAATCATTTTATCTCTATTATTTACATCTGTTGCTATCATTGAATATACTTTACAGGAGAGATGCCTCTCAATATCCAAAATCGGCATCGCATCTGGTAAATCTTGCTTATTTCCTATTGCTGCCATATGCGCGTAAGGAGCTTCCTTTTTGATTAATTCTATAAAATATTTACTTTTTTCACAATTTTCTAAAGATGAATCAGTAATCAAAAGAACTGCATCGGATCCTTTAATAAAATTATTCCAAAGAAAGCTAAATTGTTCCTGTCCTGCAAAATCCCATAAATGAAAATGAAGTTTACCTATTTTAATAGTTCCGATATCTCCTGTTATAGTAGGAACGTGTTCCGTAGGAATATCCTCTGCAGTTATTAATCTAGTAATGGTTGTTTTACCAACACCAGAAAAGCCAACCAAAGATATTTTTGGGCGTAAATTTTTATGTATTAATTCTATTGTGGGATCAAATATTTCAAAAGTATCTTCATCTAATTTTTCATCTAAGATAGAACCAAATAAGTCCATAAATTCCTTCCGACATCGAATTAATTCTTTTTTAACATTTTCGAACTTATCAGAAAGATCTGAAACGAAAAAGAATATTATGCTTACATCGGGTACAGATAAGTAGGCAATCCTGAATTTGAAGAAATCATGGTATTGGGTACGCTCTGTTGCTAATTTAAATGCTTCTCCTTTGATTTGTTTATATGCTTCTTTGAAACCATCTTTATCGAGGCCTTTTCCAAAATTTCGATAATAAATGATTTCACCATCTTTTGTTATGTATACTTCTCTTAACATTATCAAATGATCCATTCATTTTGTATATTGATATATTGTAGTTTTTTTTTATAATTTATAATTAATATCTTAAAACCATTACAATATTCCAAGTTATAAATTCTAATAATTTTTTCTGCCTAAATATTTTATTTTTAGGTTGGTTTCACTTTTCATAAATTGAAAAATATACCAATTTATTTCTTTTTTGATAAGTATTTAATTAGATGCTTAAATATTGGCAGTCTTTCATCTTTAATTCCATCAGAACTAGTTTTTTGTAGTAAATTGAATTCTTCAGTTAAATCAAGTTTATTAAAATTGATATTAATATTGGTATTTGTATTGGTATCTAAAGTAAGACTTATTCGTGAAATGCTTGGTAGAAATTTCGATAAATCTACTTTTTTTTCAACATAACTCATTAAGTATACAAATTTAGCAAATGTTATTACAATATTTACTTTCTCTGTCTCAAGAACTAAATTATTGAAAGAACGTATTTGTAATTCTTTCACAACTTTTTCTCTTTGCAATATAAAATCCCATAACCGAGGTGATAAGATTTTACCTATTTGTAAATCCTTAATTTTTGAAGCGATTATAATCCCATAACGATTGATTATTGCTGTATTTGTTCCAATCATCTTATGGATCTGCTTTACTACGCTTTCCCAATCGATATCTTCTAATTCTATGGACTTTTCTGGAGTCATTTTCTTACTCGTATTTTAAGCTATAATAATTAAAATATGACTTATATTATTAAATCAATTTGTATTTTAACCTATTAATATTTTTTTTCCTGAATAATCCAAAATAATTTAGGTTCGTTACTGTAATGTAAATTGATATACTCATATCTTTGATTATAGTTAAAAGTTTTAAATTTATGTTTATTTAACTAAAATCAGAGACTAAAAAAATATTCTAAATATTCATTCATAGACTAATCTGGATATCGCGAGGAAAAAAAGAATGGGTGATAAAGACCTAGAAAATATAATTTCATCAATTGGAAGCCAAGAAATGGCTTCAGCTCAGAAACAAGCTCAAATTGATCGTTTGAAACAGTTGATAAAAAAGCAAAAGAATGAAATGGAAGAGCAACAAAAACTTATCGAAGAACTTCAAAATAAAGTAGGAAATATGTTCGATTTACCTGCAGATATTGAAGAATTAAAACGTATGATAGGTGGAATGCGCGCTGACATCAATGCAAAAGATCAACAAATAGAAATGGCCTATGGAAAAACTGCTGAACTTGAAGCAGAATTAAAAAATACCAAAATTCAAATGGCACCACTTTCTAGAAATTTAGATACATATATTGAGCAAGTTGGAGAGCTAAAAGCTAAATTAATAGAACAATCCAGTATTATCAAATTAAAAGATAAAGAAATAACTTCCTTACAGATGGAAAATGAATCAACATCTGAAAATCTTGAAAAAATGGAAGAAGAATTTGCGTTACGAGTTCAATCAAAATTGAAACAATTTATGGATACCGAAGATCAATATCAAGAAAGAATTAAAAAAATGGAAGCTGATTTTGAAGAACGAACAAAACAGATACAATCTGAGTACAATGAAAAAGCGGATCAAGTTCAAGGCTCAGCTCAAAATAATTTTGAAAATTTACGAAAAATGAACGCTGACTTACAGCAAAAACTTAGGAATCTTGAAACTGAATTAATTGATAAAAATTATTTAGTAGAAGAAGCTAAGCATAATGTTGAAATGGCTGAGAAACAAAGTTCAGATATCAAAAAGAAATTTGAAGAGGTTATGGAAAAATACACCATAATGTCTAAAGAACATGCTTTGATGGTAGAAAAAATAAATAACTATGACAAAAAAAATGCTGGTTTAATTGAATTCAAACAAAAAAATGAAGGAATTGCATTAAATATGCAGGGACTCTTAACATTATTCGAACAGGAACCCCTTTTTAAAACTTATCTATTAGTTAAAGATGTAGGTGTGATGGATCTAAAAATACTTAAAAATACATTAGGAATTCCTAAAGTTACAGTTAAAAAATATATTGAACAATTTATTATGGCTGATTTATTTGATATGGAAGGAGAAAAAATATCTCTTCGTCATCCATTTGCCAGTTAAATTAAAGAATTATTATAGAGAATTATGGTTTTTTTGAATAAATTTCAATTGATATTTCAATAAATTTTAACTTTTTTTTTCTAAATCCCCCTGTCACTTCACGTTTATTAATATAATAATTGCGTAATCCTTAAAAGTAAATAGAACTGAGATATCATTGTATAAAAATGATTTATCATATGTAAATGGAGAAACCAAATATGCCACAAGGAATTTTAGTTTTACGTTGGGACAATGAAATTGGCCCAGTTCTTATTGCCAATTACCCTGAAAATTTGAAAGTTACAAACAATCTTCTAACTCAAGTATACTCTGCTCATCGATATTCATCCCTCACCCCTGGTTTTAGTTCTTTAACATTAAAAAATAATAAGGTCGTATCTTTCTTTTCTGGTTTAGGAGAAAAATTCGTTGAGGTAGAAAATTATGTTGTAGCTTTATTATTAAGGCGAGATGAAAATGTTGCTAAATACCGTGGAATTTTAAATAAAATTGCTGCAAATATATTAGGAAATATCGAAAATAATAAATATAAAAAATTAATTCCCCGTTTATATCAAGATTTAGCTCGTGTTTAAATAATTGAACCTTATTTTTTTATTTTTCAGAGAATAGTATCAAATTTTTAGTATCTTAATTTAAAAGTGATTAAAAATCATAAAAATAATAGTCTCAAATTAAATATTTTTTATTGTGTTTGAGCTAACTAAGAAAAGATAATGACCATTGAAACTTATTTAAAAGCCACGTATAATCAAGATTATTTGATTGAACAATTTAATTTAGAAACTTCAAACATAGCTGAAATTCATGAATTAATATCTACTGCTTTTCTCCATGATGAAGATGCACAGAAAAATGGAGCGAGTATTGTATTTAATGAAGAGACGTTTAATCGTGTTTTTAATTCTCCCTATGGTCAAAAGGATCTATTTATTCGGGCAATTTACATTCCTACGGGTAAAATGGTAGGATTTATAGGATGTTTAGAAAGAATCATAGGATATCAGAAAAAAGAATATAAATGTGCGGTTCCTTCTTGGGCTGCTGTTCATTGGCAACATCAAAAAAAAGGTCTCACCAATCAAATGGGATTAATTCTAAGAGAGATATTACTTAATAAGAAATATGATATTGCCTTTTCATTTCATGAAACAAATCAACATGGTAAAGATGCAAGTGCCTCTTTTGCTCGAAAAGAACAATCAATACATTTAGTTAATCTTGCCACTATTCGGAAATTTCTTA
>CAYPTZ010000361.1:0-4496 GCA_964413395.1 uncultured archaeon
TTTTATACATTTATGACCATGCAATTGATGATTGGATTGAAACTAATTCCCTCTATCCTCATGATATTGCATTATTAATTGATAATACGGCTAAATTAGTATATTTTTATACTGGTTCTAAATGTCAAATAGAAGATCGTAAAAAAGGACTCACAAGTAGTCAAGTAATTTTAAAGAAATTTCCTTCATATAAACTTAATATTCTTGAAGATGTAATTCCTTTAAAAATTCAATCCGAAATAGAAATTTTATTGGGAGATAATATTGATTCCAGAAGATTCAAAGAAGAACGTACAAATTTATTAAAAATCATTATGATTTTTTGTCTATCGGGAATTTTAATATTTTCAATTATTATGATTAATACTTTTTCAATATTAGGTTGGGATCATGATTATGAGAATTATTATGCAAATTCTCAAACTATTGATAAACATTTCTCATTTTCATTAATTTTTGTATGGATTCTTTTAATTTTAATGATTTTAAGTTTAACTATTACATTAATCTCAAAGAGAATTTATATAGTTGTATCATCAATAGTAAATTTAGCAATATCATTAGGGACATTGATCTATCTCCAAAATAGAATTTATTTATTTGATTTTTCAGCAGAAGATGTTTTTAATATTAAAAGATTTGGAATCTTGCTCTATAATTTAATTTTATTTATTGCCTTTGTTGTCACGACTATTATAAACCTTTTATGCATCTATTTCATACTAACTCAAACAAAGAATAAGGTAAATGTAAAGCAAACTCCAGAAGATCTAAAAAAATCCACAAAGCCTACAATTTTACGAGATAAACCATCAGCTGAAATGAAAGAAATTGAAAACCCAAATAAAAAGAATGTTAGTAAGAAATAACAAAAAAAAAGACATTTCATTAAATTTTTTTTGGATATTATTTGATAAAACAAAACAATTGATGAAAAAATCTTCTGATAAACATTTTTCTCATGAAAAAACTAACCAATTAATCCTTATGATTTCAATTATATGGATTATTCAGAGTAAAGGCTATTTAAATTCAGATTCTGATTACTTAATCACACATTTTCACCAAATTCATTCAAATATTAAACACCCTCAAAAAAAAGATAATCACGATTTCAGTAATTTTTTGGCCTTTCTGACAAATAAAATTTTTAATTCTGGTATAATCGAGAAAAAAACGGAGGATTTCTTTGCTAATGGAGATTTACTTAAGAATCTCCCTATTTTTGGAAGAAAAATATTATTTGATAATAAAGGTAATTTATGGAATCCATGCATTGATATTCATTTTTCTGATGAGGTTTATTACGATGAAAAATATGTAAATATAATTCCAAATTTAAAATCCATTGAATTATTTAGAAAAAGTACCCCAATTACCCTACCAATATTGAATATGTTTTTAATTTATGAAAAATTCATACAAAAAATTGACCTGGAACTCATCAATAATATTTTTGAATTAAAAATATCCAAGAATATTAAATCTAAGACAGGAACATATTATACTCCAGATTATATTTGTAATTTTATTTCAAGAAATGCTTTGTATAATCAATTAATCTATAAAAAAAAAGTAATTAGATCTCCGAATATCTCAAAAGATAAAAGAAAGGACATTGGGGTATCATTTGAATATCTTAAAGAGAAATTTCTTTATTTAGATAAAAAAGAAAAGAAAATTTGGTTAGAAGAATTTATTAAGCAATTAAATTCTTTAAAAATTATAGATCCTGCAATAGGATCAGGACAATTCATTCTTAATATTATAGAACACATCAAAGAATTATATCGATTTGTTTGGAATCAAGTAAAATTAAATAATTTTCCTAAACTATTTGAAATTGAAATTCGAGATAATTATGGAAAACAAAAAAAAATTGATCTGATGAATTCTAATTCTTATGATATGGTTTTTTTTTATTTAAAAGTATACATAGTTATTCCTTCAATGATATATGGAGTAGATATAAATCCAATATCTGTAATATTTACAAAATTGCGTCTATTACTTGATATTATTGATAATACTCCTTTTACTATGGAGAGTGAATATTCTTTAAAAAATATTGAATTCAATATTAAATCAGGAAATTCTTTGATTGGGCTTTTAGCACAAAAAGATATTAAATATCAAATTTCATCAGATAAGACTAATAAAATTGATTATTTTACAAGGTATATCAAACCAATAAATAATAAAATAATGCAAATCTCAAAATCTTTGTTAAAATTTGAAAATATTTTTACTGAATTCTCATTAATTGATTTAATTTCAAGAAATAATGATTTTTTTCATTATTCTCTAAACAATGAACAAGATATTTTAGATTTTTATAATAATTTGAGCTTTTTCTTAATAATTATTCGAAAATTAAATCAATTATTGAAAAATATAGTGGAATCTGACGAAATTTTCCTCCAATATGAATTATTAGTTGAAGATATCAATAATTTGACGAATATTATATATGTTGAAATTAATAACAATACTAAAAATGACAATAAAATTCACTATTTTCATTGGTTTATTGAATTTCCAGAAGTATTTATTGAAAAATCCTCAAAAATTATACCAGAATTTTTATCTCCTGAAAGGAATTCTGGATTTGATATAATAATTGGAAATCCACCTTATGGAAATCTTTTAAATTCCAATGAAAAATCTCATATTTTTCCATGCTATTCTTATCCTAATGAAATTTCATCTGCGTTTATAGAGAGATCAATTCAATTGAATAATATAGGAGGGGAAATTGATTTTATTAATTCATATGTTATTTGTTTCAGTAAAGATCTTTCTAATACTCGAAATAAAATGGTACAACATTATTCTCAAATATATTTTTCCATTTTTGATCGAGATAAATGTAGATTATTCAAAGATATGACTCAATCTGTATCAATTATTCAAATACTATTTAAAAAAAAAAGGAATGAAGATCAAGATAAACAAAAGTTAAAAATTAGTTCAATTTATACAACTAAAATGTATAGAACCTTTCCAAAATTTTCAAACCTTACTTTTCAAAGAGCTAATGAATTTTTATTGTCAAAAACAATCCATGATAATTTCAATGAAAAGCACCGATTACCAAAACTTGGAGATAAAATTACTATTGATATTTTAAATAAATTAAAAATAATTTCAGAATCATTAATTTATCAGAAATCATCAATAAAGCAAATTGGAGATTTAATATCCTCTCCGATAATTATAAGAAATATTGAAGAATATGAGAAAAAAATTACTTCAAATTTGATTAATAATGAAGATATCATATGGATTAGAATAAGTGGTAATTATTGGTATAATGCTTGGAATAATATACCCTATTATGGGACACAGATTGCATTCTGTAAATTATTATTTCCGATATCAGGCTTGAAAGAATATTTATTAATTTTAATAAATAGTTCTTTCTATTATTTATGGTTTAGAATTTATAGCGATGGAAGACATATGAATTCGGATATACTAAAATCATTAGTTTTATATGAAGATTTTCAACAAAAAATCTCTCTATTTGAATCTTTTTATAAAATCTTGGCTAATTATCTAATGAAAGCTTTATTTTTCAATTTCGATAGTAAACATAACAGATTCAACACTTCCAACATAAAAGTATTAATCGACGTTTGTGATATTTTTATTGGGTATACATATAATTTATCAAAAGAAGAAATAAATTATATTCGTTCATATGACCACGAAATTCGTGGAAAAATACAATTAGCCAAAGAATTAGATAATAAAATTATTCAAATCATTAATAATATTCAATTAAATGGAATGCAAAAAAAAAATTTAAGTGAGTTTGAAGAAATACTATTATTTTTATTGGAAGAAATCAAGAAAAAATCAAATAACTCGTAATTTAATATATTAAGGAATTAAAAATGATTATTAGACCAAAACACATTTTATTAACAATTATCGGATTAATTTTATCAATTTTTATCTTTTGGGTAAATTTTTATTATTTTGAAGATAACGCTTTCATTCATTGTTTTAATTTATCAGTAATGACTTTTCTTATCTGGTATTTATGTTGGTGTTTTTATTTTGAATTAAGAGATTTCTGGCAATTAAGGTGGTATGGAAAAAACATTGCTCATCCAAATGTCTCAATTAAATCTGTAAACTTTAGTATAGAAAGTAACAATCATTCATCAATTAATAAATACCATGATGAATCCTATACGAAAGAAACCAATATTATAATTTAAGGTGAATTACTACATTGGTCAGGAACAAAAACAAAAACACCTATAGTCATTTTTTCTCATGGATTTTCTGATAATTCAATCTATATCCGACATTATACAGTACCCATTGCCTTGGCAGGATACGATGTAGTTTCCTATGATTCGCGAGGAACTGGAAAATCTCGGAAAATGGGGAACAAAAATGAATTTGTACAAATTACTCGTGATTTAGGAGGCTTGATTTTAAGTATGCAAACAATGGATGATTTTAAAGGTCGCTCCGTTATT
>CAYPTZ010000362.1:0-4492 GCA_964413395.1 uncultured archaeon
TTTTAAATCAAAAGCCAAGAAACAAAAAAGAAAAAATTCTTAATAAAGAATTAATTGGATTTTTAATAATTATGGCAGGACTAATGGCTCTTGGAACAATTCCTTTGTTCAAGCACTTTCTTTCACATAGCGTCGATAAAGCTCGAACAGTAGCTTTTTCAACAATGTCAATGTTCCAGTTATTCAATGTTTTTAATATGCGTTCTCTTCACAAGTCATTATTCAAGATAAAATTCTTTTCAAATAAATTCCTACTTGGAGGATTAATAATTTCTTTTTTACTTCTCTTATTAGTAATTTACACACCTTTGTCAAACATCTTTAATTTTGTCGCATTAAATTTAAAAGAATTTTTATTAATAATTTTAATTTCAAGTTCTGTTCTTGTTGTTGGAGAAATTTATAAGTTAATTGTTCATAGGAAATAAATTTATATACTCTAAAATATATATTAAACTATCTATTTGCTAAGCAAATGAAAGGGGGTGAAAAATGAAAAGCGTTATAGATTGGATAGCTCTAATCCTGCTTGTTATCGGAGGTCTTAACTGGGGACTTGTCGGAATCTGGAACTTCGATTTAGTTGCATGGGTTTTCGGAGCAATGTCAGTGGTTGCAAAAATCGTCTATATTTTAGTCGGTGTTTCAGCACTTTGGACAATTTATTACTTATTTAGATAAGTAAATTTTATTTTTTATTTTTGATTAATTTATTAAACTCATTTCTCCTAAATATTTCATGACTTCAATTCCATGGATATTAATTTCAGTAGCAGTGTTGATAGTTCTTCTCGCTGTCATTTTTATTTTTGCTCTTAAAAAAAACAAGAGACGTGAACCAGATTATTTTACTTTTTTTATTTTGGGGATTATTTGGCTCGGAGCAGGAATACCTCTCGGAATAAATTCAAATAATTGGGGATTTTTTATTATGGGAATTGCTTTTATGATTATTGGCTTAGTAAATAAAGATAAATGGAAAAAGAATCATGTTCGGTATAAAGATTTAACACCGTCGGAAAAAAAGATTAAGTTTTGGATTTTAATTATTTTGGGAATTTTAGTTTTAGCAGGATTGGTTGTGTTTTGGATTTTTATGTAAACTATTTTTAAGAATTATAAAATTGTTAAGATTGAGAGATTATTCTTCCAATTTAATCTCTTCTATAAAATTCTTATTTAATCTAATTGTTTTAGAAGCCACGTTTTTCAAATGATATGAAATCATTTTATTATTGCCAATTGCAATATAAGTAATTTCTTTTCCAAATCTTTCAACCACAGCTTTCACTGCTCCTGAAAAATCTCCGTCATTTGAAACAAGAAATGCTTCATCATAAATATCTGCTTGTGCATCTAAAACCAAATCAAGCGCTAAATTAACATCTGTTGCTTTTTCAACAAAATAAATTTTGCCGTCTCGTTTTCTTTTTTCTAATCTTCCAAAAATAATTTTTAAATTTTTTATTTCACGAAGTTTATCAAAGAAACTTTGCTGTTCTGCATACATTTTTTCGTTGCTGAATTGTTCAACAGGAGAAGTATAATATTTTATATTTATTAAATTATTTTCTCCAGCTAATTTCTCGCAAAACTTTTCAATGTCCACTTTACACTTAAATTTTTTCTTTACAGAAAAATAAAAATTACTTCCATCAATATAAATAGAAATTTTCTTCATTTTAAATGAATCATAGGATCCGTGAAGATCCTATGGACTTTATTGAATATTACAAGAAATTAGGGTTTTTATGTTTTTGGTTCTTGGTAAAATAATCTCATAAATGTCGCGGATGATACTTCACTACAAAATCGCTAAATGCAGATTTCTTCGCTGTTAAAAATGATTAATGTGTAAAAGTATAGAAATATTTTTAAAGAAGATATTCCCTTAACAATTATGAATAACAAAGGACAAACAACCTTAATAATAATTCTTGTTGCTGTTGTAATTGTCGCTGGAATCATAATTGCAGTTAATGTTACAGGAAATACAGTTAAAGATTCTGATAAAAATTGCAGAGATGTTGAAACTCCTTATGAAGAAGTTGAAACTTATATTGATCAAGAGCCATACCAAGAAGTAGAATATTATAATGATTATTTGGATTTGGATAGTACTTATGCTGTTAATCAAGAAAAAATAGAATTGTTCGGGAGAGGATATTATCAACAGGCTCAAATAGGCATAAAAAACTTGGATACTGGGGGAGGATGGGTTACAGTAACAGTTAACTGGGAAACTCTTAACCGAAAAGAAACAGATAAAATAAGACATTATATTAATCCTGATGAAACAATTGAATTTATTTCTGAATTTGATGTGGACTCCGGAGAAGATAACAAATTCACTTATACTTATGTTTCTGACCCAATCCAAAAACAAAGACTTGTGACAAAATATCGAGATGTTGAGAAAACAAGAACTGTTACAAAATACAAAACTGAAAATATTTGTGATTAATTAAGAATATGAAAAAAGAACTAAAAAATTTTCTTTTGATAATTATCGTTGTTTTTTTGGGAATTATTTTTTGGTTCATGATTAAAAGATTTTTCTTTAGTACAAATATTCCTTATGAAAATAGAATTATTTCAACAACTTATAATATTGGAAAATATGAGTGCCAAGAAATTTTTTTAGAGATTAATCCTGGTTATGCAAATACTTTTATTGAAGTTTTCGCTTCAGTCAATTCTCCTTATGTGGATTTTTATGATAATCTCTCTTTGGGAAATTCTACTACCGTCATTAAAATAATTAAAGAAAAAAATATTAATTGTGAGGAAATATTTAAAGAAAATAATATGGTTTCTTTAGGTTATGTGAATTTAAACCAATTAAATGAACCTAGAATTAAATTAAAAGAATGTTATTACATACCAAATCAAACATTTTATTATCCTTCTAATATCAAAGATTTTTCGGAGACGATTTCTTATTGCATTCACCTAAAAAGAATTTTAACTAAAAGTGATAAAGCATTGATATTATTAGTCGATTTTACTTTGATTTCATTCCTTTTAGGAATTATTTCTTTATTAAAAAATCAATCAATAAGTAGCAGAATCCCTCGATAACTGTCCAGTCCATAAATGTCCTGTCCAGAAATCCCTAATGACGCTTTCAAAAAATTTCTCAAACAAACATATAAGGCTTTTAGTTGCTATATGCTGAAATTCTCGGCGAACCTTGAACATTACACAATAGCTCTATCAACGTTGTCTTCTTCAACGGCCTTTGTTGTCTCGTTTTGCGAATCGCTTCGAGCTTAGATGCATTCAGCTCTTATCGATGTAATGCGTGGCTATGCAGCCTGCCATATGACAACTGCTCACTAGAGGCATCCAACTCCTGTTCCTCTCGTACTAAAGAATTGTTTCACTCAGACAACTACACACCTAGTAGATATTATACAAACTGTCTCGCGTACCTTATTCCAATCTTTCGAATTGGGGTGGACTATACCATCATCCTATTCTCATAGGAGATCGGCGTATTAACATATTTAGTTTTAATCCATATGTTCTAGAATTTTTCACATGAGTGCTTAGGTTCTATTCTCATGCGCCTTTAATAAAATTAAAGGACTCTAAGTCTCTACGGGGATAAATGATTCTAAAAATAAAAGGTTAAAATAAAAAATTATTGATTGTCGAGATACTGCTTTGCAGCAAAGTAATCTCCTAACCTATATGCTTTTTGGAATGCGTTTCCATCTTGGTAGAATTCTTTTGAACATTCTGCCATTATTTCTTTAGCCTCTGGAGTTTTCATCTTATTAATTTGATTCTTTGCAGATAAATAACTTCCAGTATTAATAATTCCCATTGTTCCTAAAGCAACTATAGGAATTCCAACTTTCAAAGTTGTTTTCAATTCATTCCATAAAGATTTTTTTTCTAAATTTTTCTTCATCTTATTTTACCTCCTTTCATCACTCTCTAAATTGTGATTACTTAGATGTAAATTGGATGATTCAAAACTATTTAAACCTTTCGCTTTTGTTACCTCTTTGTAAAAGTAACAAATTATGAATCATCATCTTCCCTCGGTATTACCATTTCATTTCTCTTAATAATTCCTTGTTTTAATCAAACAGTGAATAAAGAAAGATTTAGGTTTCACCGATATGAGCCGATTTTATTTTTCAACGGATTACTCCGAAGCAACGCCGCTTTTGTTGACGTTCTTAACCCAGCTAACGATCCCTTTTAATGCGTGAACTCCGACACCCTTGCACGCTTCTGCACGCGCAGGATAGGGAGAGCCGACAGCGAAATACCAAACCGCCCCGTCAATATGGACTATCGGGGGCGACCAGCTTATTATCCTTGGGGTAACTTTTCTATCAGACACGGCTTCTATTAAAAAAGCACGTGGGTTCACTAGGCCCGGCTTTCGCCTCTGCATTTCTTGCTTTTCAAAATACAGTTAGACAAGCTTTTGCCCTCGCACTCAACTCCAGATTTCCAAGCTGGATGAGCTTGT
>CAYPTZ010000363.1:0-4483 GCA_964413395.1 uncultured archaeon
AATTAAAATGCTCTCTAAGAAGGGGGCCGATCCCCCATCAGCTGCATTTTTATTTCCTTTTATTCAATTTTTTATAGGAATTATAGTACCATAAATTGAAAATTATAATTGAAAATCTTGAAGCAATGCTGGATTAATATTCCATTCAATTAATTTTGAGATTAAAGATTTAATTCTATTTTGGGGAATTTTGAAATCTTGATCTAGGTGACTTATCAAAATTATTCTCCATATTTGTATTTTCAAATAATTAGTTCCACCGTTAACTCAGTAACTTCTTTAATTCTAAAGGATTACTTAGCAGATCTAATCCCCTGAATATCTGGAATTATTTTGATAATAATAAAAATATTAGATTTTTACAAGATTCAAAATTTATTTTTATTCATATTATCTTACTTTCTTCGTTTATCTTTTGCAATATATCTCCCTCGTAATTCAATGATATCTACTCGAGCTAATATTTTATTTATGGAATTAGGAATACCACTGCGATAGCCACGAATAAATTCAGGATAAAGCAAATGGTAATAATTTCCATGAGTACTTTTTAAACATCGATTAAATAAGTGTAAATCCATAGCTTTTTCTTCAATATCAATATCACGCCTAGATAGGCCAAAATCAATAAAAAATAGATCTTTATTTTTAGTTATTATTATATTAGAGGTCGTTAAATCTCCATGTATATGATCTGCTTGATGAATTTGAGCAATCCAACAACCAATTTTAAAAAAAATAGATTTTAGTTCAGAATTATTGTATTTAATTAACTTATCTTTTAGACGACTACCATTTATTTTTTTCATTATTATAATACCTTCTGATGGCAATATTTGAAATATTAAAGGAACAGGGATTCCAAATTTTAACAAATCCATCAAAGCTTTACCCTCTACCAGTGTTCTTTGAGAGCGAATTTCTCGATCTATTTCAGATATCCTATATGCTTTTTGTCCACGATGTTTAATTAGAACTTCTCTATTCATCCAAGAAGCTAAATAAATTTGAGCTTCAGCACCTTTTCGAAATTGGAATGTATTCGAGAATAAATTTCCAAAATCTTGTGATATTGATAATGATTCCTCAATAATTGAATTCTCTACAAACTTCGTAGGATCTTTTCTCCAATTAATTAATACTTCATCCATTCGCCATTTGGGAAGAATTTTAGTATCTATAATTTTCATACCAAGATTAGATCTATATTGTTCAATCCCTGCCCAAGCAATCATAGCTCCATTATCGCCCGCAACTTTCAAGGGAACAACATAGAATTTTGCATTGTGTTCTTCACTGATATAATGAATCATTTCTTGTAATCGTTTATTAGCTGCAACGCCTCCAGTTAATAAAACCGATTTCTTTTCAGTATGAGCAAGAGCCCTTTCACATACTTCAGCGAGCATAGAAAAAGCAGTTTCTTGTAATGAAAAAACTAAATCTTCAATAGTATATGATTCTAAGGTCTTTAAAGATTTTATTACTCTTCTCATTGTAGAAAATAGTCCAGAATAGGATAAATCCATCCCTTTTACGATATACGGAAGGGAATAATATTTTTTTCCTTTTTTCGCTAACAATTCTATTTTTGGACCTCCTGGATGAGGTATATCAATTTCACGAGCAACCATATCAATTAAATTTCCTATTGAAAGATCTAAAGTTTCCCCAAAAATTTGATAGTGCCCAGAATCAAAAGCACTAATAATTGTGTTTCCACCAGATACATAAAGTGTGATAGGATCATCAACATTGCATAATTTTCTTCCTATTTCGATATGAGCAATACAATGATTCACTCCAACAATAGGAATGTTTAATTTTTGTGAAAGAGACCGTGCGACAGCAGCACCTATACGTAAACAAGGGCCCAATCCAGGACCTTGACTAAATGAGATAAGATTTAAATCCTTAAAAGAAATATTGGCCTGATGAATTGCAGATTGCAGAATATGTTCATAACAATTATAATGATGCTCAACCACATCTGCGGGTTTTAATCCACCTTGATGAGGCCTATATAGACTGGAAGCTATCCCTAAAATTTCCCCTTCATCTGTCATAATCCCAACACTAAAAGTATGAGCAGTACTCTCTATTCCAAGACAGATCATTAAAATTTACTCCAATAAATTCTATTTAAATTAATACAAGGCGATAAAAAAAGGGTATGAAAAAAAAAAGATGGTTCAATTATTCTTTAACTTTTACTTTACGTTTTGCAGTTGTTGTTTTTCCAGTTCGTTTAAATATGGTATGACCACATTTGCCACAATGCATTCGATCATAATGATCTGCAAGAAAATTACCAGGCCCACATTTAGGACATGATTTTCGAGCTCGTACCACCTTATTTCCTTCAATTGTCCACATTGGACCCTTATTCTTATTTCTTGGTGGTTTTTGCCGCTTTTCTTTTGTTTTTACTTTACGTTTTGCTCCTCTCGCCATTTTCATTTACTCCTGTTATTTTTTCTTTTTTTGTTTTTTAGCTTTTTTGTTTTTCAAAGCTTCATCTCGTTTCTCTTTTGGGAGGTTACGGATTTTTGAATAATCAGGTTCTAATTTTTTTGCAACGTCTTCGTTGTCATAGATGGTTGCAGTACCATGGACTTGAGGTAAACCAAAAACGGGTTGCATTGTTTTAATGAAAGTCATCCCACTTGAAGCTGTTTGCATTGCAGCTAATTTGTCACGAACCTCAATTCGATTAGGAGATCCCTGTTTAAGGTGTTCAATATTGAACGTGACCTCCTTTCGATGTAAAATTTTATTTTCTGTAATATCGATTATTTGTATATTTACCAAATTAATCACCTGCTAGATCTGGTATCCCATCAACAAAAAGTTTTCATGGAGACCTTCTTCTCTAGACAATAAGAATAAAATTTGGATTTGTAAAAAATTTTTAGGTTTTGTCAAATATTTTTAAAATCAAAAATGAATTTTATACAATTCTCCAAATTGATCAAAAAAGCAGATTTCTTATTAAATGTGAAAGTATTATGAAAAAGATAACGAATTTCGAAGATATACAAAATGAAAATGATTTTTTTAGCGGAAGTGGGAATATTCAGCATATTGACCAAAAAAACATGTATCTACTTAGAGGGTATGGCGGATTACACCAAGAAATTGAAGTTTTTAATAAATCATCTTTAGAACTGATAAGTAAAATAGATCTTCAAGAACAAAATTTCTCTGCAATAGATTCAAATGATAAACATCTTGCAATAATTTATAGGAAAGGAATTGCGGAAATCTGGGATAAATTATCTTGGGAGATTATAAACAAATTTACATTCCCTAGACATTGCATGGATGTGATGATCAATAATCAAATGCTGGTAATCTCTCTCTATGGGCAACAAAATGCTGTTTATTCATTCGATTCCAATGAAAAATCTTGGAAACTTAAAGGATATCCTTCTATTCATTCATCTCCGTTTCTTAGTTCATGTTACTTCGACAATTTAGTCTATACAGGTGCAACGTATGAAGAAATATTTATATCTGATATAACTCCAGTTGGTTTTAAAATTTTGGATAGAATAGAGGCGTTTAGCAGATATATTGGTTGTTTAAAAGTAGACAAAGAAAATATTTATTATTCCTGTGAAGGATTTTTATGCATATATAGTAAAAAAAAAAAGGATGATATTAAAATAATTGATGATTATGAAAATGATGATTTTGATATAGATGAGAATTATTTATATTATCCTATAAAAAAATCAGCTTTAATTGTGACTAAGAATAATTGGGATATTATTCATGAAATAAAATCAGAAAAAATTATGATTATGGGAATTTATGTTGATAAATTTTCTATTTATTTGAATGGCAATGATGGAAAATACTATAAAATTCCAAAAGCAAAAATCTTTTGACAAACGAAAAAATTTCTTTATCACCAAATATTTTATATTTGGATTAAATTAAGTGGAGTTGATCAAGAAGAATTCGATATTTTCTTTTTACTTCAGTGCTTGAGTAAATACCAACACAACCAGACGGAATAGAATCAATAACATCAGTTATGGGAGGTTGTCCATAAAAAATAAAATAGTTATTTGATTCAATTACTGCTGGAAGGACAATTAAATCTTCTTCACCCTCAATATTTACTAAATATTGATCATTATCAGAAATTGTATCTTTAATAAATTGGAAAATGTCTAAATTAATTCTTCCTGCAGGATTTTTAAAAGTTTTAGACTTATATGGAATGATGTTCAATTTTGAAGCAATTTTTTCTCTCTTAGTTTCCCCATCAATAAAAAGATACTTTATAATCCCCTTTAAATTTGGATAATTAAACATAGCTTCAGAGATTATATCACCAATGCAAATTATTTTGTATTTTTTTCTTTCAGGAAATTTAATTTTTGCAGAAAATATAGAATTATCCACTTTTTTCATCCAATCTAATGCTTTAGGTATTGAAAATTCCGGATTTCCTTCAAATAATGTTCCTTCT
>CAYPTZ010000364.1:0-4481 GCA_964413395.1 uncultured archaeon
AACATGTAATTATCAATGCATATATTGTCAATTAGGTAAAACTATCAATTTTACAAATACTAGGAAAAGTTTTTTTCCAAAAGATAAAATATTATCTGAAATTAAGACTGGAATAGAAAAAAATCTAAATAATTTTGATTATATTACATTTGTTGGAAGTGGTGAACCTACTTTAAATAAAGATATAGGCGAGATTATATTAAATACCAAAAAATTTACAGATAAACCTATTTGCGTTATTACGAATGGAAGTTTGTTAAATGACGAAAAAGTGAGAAATGATTTATTGCATGCGGATGTAATATTACCGAGTATTGATGCAGGAGATGAATATTTATTTAAAAAAATAAATCGTCCTCACCCATCTCTTGACTTTAATTCTATTATTCAAGGATTTCTCGATTTTAAAAAAGATTTTAGAGGAAAATTTTGGATAGAAATAATGCTAATGAAAAAAATCAATGATTCAAAAGAAAATATATTAAATATAAAGAAATTACTGGATTTAATTCAACCTGATAGGATAGATATTAATGTTCCTATTAGACCTCCAGCAGAAAATTGGGTTAAAATACCAGATAAAGATATAATGTCTCGCTTAAATACAATTTTTGATAAATATAACAATATTAATTATCCTGAAAGTGGAGTGTTTAAAATATATTCATCTGATTTTGAAAATGAATTACTTAGTATAATTGAAAGACATCCAATGAGACTAGAGCAGATTTTTGAGACTTTTTCTAAAAAAAGTAATCATCATGAAATTTTATCGAAATTAGAAATGTTAAAATCAAAGAAAATGATTGAAACGCATAAATATAATGAAGAAATTTATTGGAAATTAAAAATGGATTAAAAGAAAGAAATATATAAAAATCTAAAAAAAAAAATTCAAGAATAAATTTATTATTTTTTCGGAGTTGAAATAATGGGAAGAAAAGTCCATAGAAGATGTGTAAGACCACAGCAAAATAATATTTATTTTGCAAATGAAAAACCATCCCTAGATAATATTATTATTTTAACAGTTGCTGAATTCGAAGCAATGCGATTAAAACACAATAGGAAATTAGACCAAAAGGAATCTGCGGAAAAAATGGGAATAAGTCAATCCACTTTTTCTCGCATTCTTGAAAGTGCTCATTACAAAAATACTCTTGCATTGATCGAAGGTAAACAAATTAAAATTTATGATGAAATTTTTGATCATAAAAATGAATTTATTAGCTTTAGATGTATTGATTGTAAAAATGAATGGTTTGAAAAAAATGTAACTAGGAATAAGAGAACAAGATGTGTAAAATGTAGATCGAGTAATGTCTATTATTTAGAATAGCATACCATTTTCAATTATAAAAGACCATAAATATCGTTTATTTATTCTGCGAATTGAACAAATTTTAACTTGTATTCATTTGAAAAAGATATAAGCATGATTAAGATTTAATAAAGGATAATATTATCGCTTCTGATATTTTTTTATGGCCTCTTTTACTGTATTGATTGCTAATAGAGCACAATGTTTATGATCTGCAGGTAATCCTTTTAAAGCAGTATCAATGTCTTCAGCTTTTAATTTCTTTACAAAATCTAAAGTATGATTTTGAATAAGAAGTGTTGTTTGACTACCAGTTGCAATAGATGCACCACAACCATCTGTGATAAAATGAGCTCTTTTAATTATATTTTCTTCAATTTTTAAAAAGAATTGCATCGTATCTCCGCAAGGACCTTTTAATAAATGAGAAATCGATACGACATCATCTGAAGGTTTTCCCCAATTTTTTGGATTATGACATAAATTAACTATATATTTATTATAATCTTTAATTTCATTTTCATCAATTTCATCTTGAATTTCATCCAAAAACGCATTAAACTTTTTATCTGACATTTTTTTCACTTTTAATTAGTTGTAATGATTTATTCTTTCTTCCTTTTTTTCCATTAATTTTTTAGATTATGAATAATTATGCATTATTGTAATTAATTTTTGAGTTTTCAACAAAAATTCAAGTATCAATGAGCTAAATTAAAAATAAAGGGTAAAATGATAAAAAATGTTATTAGAACCTCAATGTATTGTATGTATTTTTAATCAAATTCATAAATCTTTAAAACTCTTAAACCCATTAATATCAAATAAAGATATTATTAATACACAGCAAAAAATGATGGGTTATTTAGCGAATAAGGATATTTATGATATAGCAGGCCCTTTAATTGCTAAAAAAGCATATCATCTTATAGCAGAAGCTTTAGGAGAAAAAGATCCTTATAAACAACTAAAACAAAAATATAACCTTATCGCATTAGAGTATTATGATCAAATTGAGGATATAATTAAAAAAGCAAAAAATCCGTTATATAAAGCATTTATATTTGCTGCAATTGGAAATACTATTGATTTTGGCACTTCTCATAAAATAGATCTTTATAATGATATACTAAATTTATCGGCAGGGAATTTAAAAATCAATGATTTCCAAAAATTTCAAGAATCCTTAGAGAAAGTGGAATCCGTACTAATTCTTGGAGATAATGCTGGAGAAATCGTCTTTGATAAATTATTAATCAAAACATTACAACAATCATATCCGAATTTGGAGATTGTTTATTCTGTAAGATCTGCACCAATTATCAATGATGCAACCATGGAAGATGCAGAATATATAAAATTAACTGATATTGTCAAAGTAATTAAAGCACAAGATACTTCAGGAATAGATTTATCATCTGCTTCGGAAGAATTCAAACACTATTTCTATAAAAATAAGAATATCATTCTTTCAAAAGGTCAAGGAAACATTGAAAGTTTATATAAAGTCCCAATTACAAATACTGATGTATTTTATATACTGAAAGCAAAGTGTCCACTAATGGAACGCATATTTAATGTAAAGATAGGGGATCTAATTTTTAAAAAAAAAGATAATTCTTTCTAAAATCTAATAATGTTAGGAAAAAATTATTTTTGTCCACATAATAAGCCTCCTTTATAAAAAAATTTGGCTAATATTGTTGAAAAATGAAGTTCCTTATTAGTATGGGTGAGGGATATTTCTTTAAGGCCCAAGGCCTCAACCCTCGCAAAAAAAACATCACTATCTCCATAATGAGTTTTATTATAAATTTCATCTTGAATGACAAATTTCCCTTCTGGTTTAAGGACGCGTATTACTTCTTGAATTAAAGATACTTTATCTTTTACTTCTCTTATTTCATGGAGGACAAAATTACTTACCACTAAGTCAAATTCCCCATCTTCAAATGGTAATGAAGCTGCTGAACTTTTAATAAAACTTACCTGTTCAGACACTCCTTCTAGGCGAGCATTGTTTTCACACTGAACTTGAGAATAATTCCATCCGATAGCCCAATTATCAATGCCAACAACCTCCAATTTTGGATATTTTTGAGCTAATTTAATGGCAAGAACACCAGCCCCTGTTCCAATATCGAGAGCTTTCCCCGCCCCCTCCCATTTTGCTCGATTAATAACAAGATCCCAAAATGAATGTTGAATTTTCTTACCATTTTTATTTAACATGAGATACATTATTATTAGAAATAAAAAAAACAAGAAACACAAGATCCCCAATAGTCCAGCCATTATTTTTAAAGCTGTTATTTGAATAAAGCCAAATATTATCGAAAAAAAGCATCCTGTCAGTAATATTATAAATAATATTGGCTTCGGAAGCCAGCTACCATAATTAATTTCTTTCATTTTAAGTCCACAATTTTATAATTTTGAAATATTTATGTCCATTTTAAACCTAATAAAATTAAAATACTTTTTGCTAAAAACATAAGCTAGATACCCAGAAACTTAATAATACTAAAATAAATAGTGATTGTTTATATGAAAACAACATTCTTTGGGTGTCTTTTTGATACTTAATATAATCTTGGCCAAATATAGGAATTAACTGCAATTTTTCTTCTCTTTTCGCATCATAATAAAACATCACCAAATAAATACCAAAAAAAATGAGCCCTCCAATAAATCCCCATAACACATTCCATGATAATAAGAATAAACCTATCATCCCAAACATGGGATGTCTTACATTATGATAAAACCCATTAGTGATTAATTTCTTAGGGGTGGCATTACAACCATTAGTCGCTTTAATATTCGTATTAATTATCTTTAGAAGAAAAACCACACTATAAATAACCAATCCTAAGGCAAGCAATAGTGTAATGGCTAAAAAAATCGAAGGATTAATAATTTCTCCATTTAAGATAGGCATTAGAGATTTTAGTTTTGAAGAAGAAAGAAAAGGAAAGAATATACATGCAATATATAAAGAAAGAATAAAGATTTTATTTAAGCAATCATATTTTAGAGAGTATTTAGTCTTTATAATTCCAATTTCAATTGTAAAGGTTAATAATATGTACATTAATTCTACCAAATATTTCATTAATTTAATTCTAGGTAAGGTAAAATATAAATTTTTAGATTTGTC
>CAYPTZ010000365.1:0-4476 GCA_964413395.1 uncultured archaeon
AAGCTCCATTCACAAATCAAAACTAACAAAAATATAAGTTGAAAGGCAAATTGAAATGAGTACCAGAAGGAGAATAAGGACAAGAAATTCCAGAAATCGAAAAAAAGCGAAAAGGCAATGGATAGCCTATATTGTCATTTTAGTCGTATTTTTTTCTGCCGTAATTGCAATTATCATGTCAAAACATGGAGTATAGGCTCTATTTTATAATTTTTAAAGATTCCCATTTAGAGAAACTTTTTTAGAGAATACTTTTTAAAGTGTCCATTATTGATTCATTTGAAGCAAAAATAGAATATCTTTGATTTAAGGACATGGATTCTTCACTAATAAATCCAAATTTTGAATTATATATTTTTCCCCCAGCTTCTTGAACAATCAAAATACCTGCTGCAATATCAACAATTCGAGTATTTCCTCGTAAATTATAGAATAAATCTAAAGCACCTTGAGCAACTAAACACATTTCTAGAGCAGATGCACCAAAAATTCGGACTTTATGAACAACATTAAGTATTTTTTTGTTAATTATTGAAATATTAGAATTTTCAGAAATTAGTGTTTTGAAATTTAATTCAGTACCAACCAAAGCTTTGCCTAAAGAATCTGTTTTAGAGCAATAAATTTTCTGATTGTTTTTAAATGAACCATGATGTTTTTCAGCAATATAAAAATCTTTATTTAGAAAATTGTATACAATACCAATCTCGATATCTTTAATTTTCAAACTCTTTGAATAAGCTAGCGAAATACAATAAAAAGGTATGCCATGTTTGGCATTTCTGGAACCGTCAATTGGATCTAGAATAAAAAAGTTGGGACATTTTTTAGGAATCAAATTTATATCATAGATAATTTTATTTTCATTTGGATTCCAATAATAATAGCCAACTTCTTCTGAAATCAACAAAAATTCTTCATTATAGGATTTTAACCCTTGAATGACGAATTCTTCAGCTTTTTTATCAATTTCCAAGGTAATATCCCCTCCAGCTCCCTTTGCATATTCAATTTTTCTTTTTTCACTTTCAAATAGAGGTTGAATTTTTGAAGCAGTATTTACTATCAATTGCTGTAATCGATTAGTCCAAATTTTTTGATATCTCATGATCTTTCCTTAGATTAAACATAATTATAGGGATAAAAATAAATAAAAAATTGATTAAGAAAATAATCCTGGTTCTTTAAAAGGAGCTGCAGCTCTGATTCTTTGATTAGAAAGTTTTTCTGAAATTTCTTCATATTTTTGTCTCAATTCTGGTGTTAAAGAAGGACTAATTTTTTTAAATGCATATTCAAAGTTAGATGCTTCAATTTGGGAAAAATCTTCCATTTTTTCCCTTATTGCTTGCATTCCAGCTTCCCTTACCACATTTTCTAAATCTGCACCAGAATATCCATCAGTAATCTCTGCATAATTATTTATTTTATTTTTCACTTCATTTGAAATAGGCATATCTTGAGTCAATACATGCAATATTTTTAATCTCCCGTCTTGATCCGGAGAAGGTACATAAACTATTCGATCGAAACGGCCCGGACGTAATAAAGCAGGATCGAGTATATCTGGACGATTTGTGCTTGCTACTATAACTACACCTTTTCGATCTTCCACTCCATCCATTTCTACTAAAATTTGATTTACTACTTGCATTCCCACATTAGATCCAGAACCAGCACCCATTCCTCCACCTCGATTTGCAGCGATTGCATCTAATTCATCAAAATATATTATTGAAGGTGCCGCGAGTCTAGCTTTTCGAAATATTTCCCTTATTGCTTTTTCACTCTCTCCTACAAATTTTGAGAATATTTCTGGTCCTTTAACACTCAAAAAATTAATTTCAGATTCAGTTGCGATTGCTTTTGCAAGAAGCGTTTTTCCACATCCAGGTGGACCATATAATAATACACCATTTACTGGACGAATTCCCGCTTTTTTATAAAGGTGAGGATATTTTAACGGCCATTCAATACTTTCTTTCAATTCATCTTTAACTGTTTCTAAACCACCAATATTAGACCATTTGACATTTGGAATTTCAATTAATACTTCCCTCATAGCACTTGGTTCAACAATTCTAAGGGCAGATTGAAAATCATCATCATTAATGCGCAAATCTTCTAAAATTTCTGTTGGAATTGGTTTATCTAGGTCAATAAGAGGCAAAATTTTTCTTAATGAAGACATTGCCGCTTCTCTTGCAACAGCCATTAAATCAGCCCCAACTAATCCATGAGAAACCCTTGAATATTCATCTAACTCGACATCTTCAGCTAATGGCATACCTCTTGTATGAATTTGTAGAATTTCTTTCCTTCCTTCTGCATCTGGAACAGCTAATTCGATTTCTCGATCAAATCGACCAGGTCGTCTTAACGCTTCATCTATCGAGTTTACACGGTTAGTCGCTCCAATGACAATAATACGCCCTCTTCCTTTTAGTCCATCTAAAAGGCTTAATAATTGTGCAACAACCCTTCTCTCGACTTCACCAGAAACAGTTTCACGCTTAGGTGCAATAGAATCAATCTCATCAATGAAAATAATTGAAGGTGCTTTCTCTTCAGCTTCTTTAAATATATTTCTTAATCTTTCTTCAGATGCTCCATAAAACTTACTCATAATTTCTGGACCATTGATTGTAATAAAGGTAGCATTAGCTTCTTGAGAAACAGCTCTAGCCAGTAATGTTTTTCCCGTCCCAGGAGGTCCATGAAGTAAAACGCCTTTTGGAGGATCTATATTAACTCTTTGGAATAGTTCAGGATGTTTTAATGGTAATTCGACCATTTCTCGAAGTCTTTGGATAACATCACCTAAACCTCCAATATCATCATAAGTTGTAATATTTCCCATAGAATTTGTAGCAACAAAACCTTCTTTGATTTCAAAAACAGTTGAATTTTGGACTTGTACTATTCCTTTTGGGCTAGTCTCAACAACTGCAAAACGAACTTCACCAATAGATACAGCGGGAGTTTTAAGGAAAGGCATCATTTCTTTAAGCTCTTTATAGGGACCTATATTTTGTTCTTTGGATGCAAGATTTGAGCCCGAAACATTGATTATATCACCCGCTTTGAGAGGTTTATTTAGTAAATTTAATTTGATTTGTTTTAAATTAGAAGATAATTTTAGATCTGATTGAATTAAGCTAAGAACGACTTTATTTGCAATAGAATATTCACATTTCCGCACTTTGACATATTCACCAATTCCTATTCCGGCATTACGCCGAGTTAATCCATCCAGTAACACTTCATTAGGATTATTATTTGATGTAGGGAAAAGAATTGCTGCAGTATTTTTTTTTCCAATAATTTCAATGATTTCTCCAGGTTTTAATTCCATTTCTCGCATCATTTTTATATCTACGCGACACATAAATCTACCTGCAGAACCTTTTGCAATTTCCGCTACTCTAAGAGTTTTAACTTTTTTATCATCCTCAGAAGGACTCATTCCAACGCTCATATTTCTTCAGGTATAATAAAGGAATATTTCGTATAAATTTATTCAATTTGAACTTTGTAGGTTTCGATTAATAAATTCAATGAAGTCATCCAATGAAAAGTCGGAGAAGGACGTAGATTTTATACTTTTAATGTATTTTTTCTTGTAATTTGATAATATTTTATTCGCTTTTTCAGAGATAATAGAGAAATTGTATTTATTTAAAAAAATTTTATTAAGTTTATTCATTTTTTTTTCATTTACTTCATTATTTTTTATTGAACGAATAAATTCTCTAGCTTTATTTTCGATTATTTCAAAATTTGTAGAATTTAATGAGATTTTTTGTGAATTATTATGAGTATTTAGTGATTGAACTTGAGTTTTACCTAAATCTTTTTGAATTACATTAGTATATTGTTGAATTTTTCTATCTATCATCTCTAAAGTAGAATCTATAGCTTTTTCTAAGTCAGTTTGAGAAAAATCTATAATTAAATCAGGTTTATCCCAACGATATTTCAATCCTGGAAAGTCAAATTTATCATTAATATCTTCAATAAGGGTATTAGGAATGGGTATTCCTCTCCTGATATTCCAGCGTTTACACACTGAAAGTGGTGTCGTGAAATACAAAGATAAGAATATTGCTTTTTTTTCTTTTGATAATTCAAAATATCGATGACGCATGGAAATGTAGTAGTGTAAATCATCAACAATCACAAGAGAGTTGGGGTTAATATGATTAGATACTCGTTTAAATTTCTCATCCTGTACGGCTTTTTCATTCTCAGGTTTAAAATAATTTCCAAATAATTCTGTACGGATTAAATCTATGTCAATAATTGATTTGTTTATAAATAATTTATTGATTTGTGGAAAATCGATTAATATCTTAGCTAAAGTTGATTTCCCAGAAGCGGGTAAACCAATAAGGATTAGTAAAACAGATGGTCTTTGATCTAAATTTTCAGCGATACTACCTTTTTCACTAATTAATCCCTGTTTTTTGCTTTTCA
>CAYPTZ010000366.1:0-4470 GCA_964413395.1 uncultured archaeon
AAGTTATCTTCTCCTTCATCATCTTCAAGATGATAACCCATTTCAGTAATATCTGTTGAATCAAGAGATCCAGATACTTTTATTGATGTTTCAACTGTTAGTGAACCCTCTATTCCTAGAAGCGATATCATTGCTGAATCTTCTTTAGATATTTCAAGGGAAACTTTATGGGTTGTGTCTGTTGTTATTTCATGACCTGAATCTATCGGAGCACTCCCACTATGTGATAAAGGACTCCAATTCAAATTATCAATATTCGGATCTCCATTAATAAGGATATTTTGTTCTTTCCATGCGGTAGGTGCAGTTAATGAGCTCAATACGACCTCGCTGCTTCTCATAATTCCATATAACAATTTATGAGGTTCAGTTTCTGTAGTTTTATTCATATATATTGTAGTTGGTTCAACAAGTTGGAATTTCATTTCCCAAGCTTCACCCCAATAAATATCACCATTACCTGGACCAATGAATGCAGGATCGGTCTTTTCTCCTGAAGATTGAAGTTGTTGAGTAGATTTCAATTCAATATCCACTGTATGTTCCCCCGCTACACCGACTGATACTTTTGTCTCTTGGGCGGCTTCTCCTACTGTATAGCCAAAAAGAGTCAATTCTGATTCGACTTTAACACCCGCTGTAACTTTAAATTCCGCTTCAACTGCCAAACCCAATTTTACAGAATGTTCTTCTTTATAATAAGAATAGGATTGATCTCCACTGGGATCGTGAAAAATCATATACAGGGTCTGCGGCAGGGTTTTATCACACGTTTCAAGTACAACATCATTACTATCTTTAATCCAAATAAAGTTTAAATATATGCTATGGTCAACTAGAAAATTTCCATCTTCACCATATCCCGTCAAAGTCGCTGGAATCCGACCATCAAGACTATCATCATCTTTATATTCAATTGCCAATTTAGCACTTTGGGCATCTGGAACAATACCACCATATATATGTCCATTTAACGTAAGCGCGATAGTTGGACAATTTCTGGCCAAAAATTCAAATTCAAAGAAAAAGGAAGGAAAATCGGGACTGCCTGTATTAATGAGTTTGACATTGTCTTCATTTATATGTGATTGCCACTCTAAATTAATACCTTCTTCTTTTTCCATATATATAGTACGAAGTTCAACAGCCTCATCTACTGGAAAATCATTGAACACACCTACCGGAAGTTCATAAACTTGTTGTTTATGTGAAGCTATATTGACTAATATTCTCGTTTGATACAATAGTTCATATTCTGGATGAACATGTACCATCTCATAATAAATATTTTGAAATATATACCTTCCTGAAACATCTGTTGTATCATTATTAGTGCTATCTCTCCACCCCTCTATTGGGGTTATTGTACCGTCGTTTCTATTATAAATTTGCACTTGATATTGCAAAATTGCTAAAGCGTTTGGAATTGCGACACAAGTACTAGCGTCCTTTACAATCCCTTTCAAAGTAAATGGGCCTACACTAACACTGGGTTTTGCATCTAAATTAAAATTCCAAGTGTAAGACGATCCTCCTATAGGTTGACTGACAGATCTACTTGCAGAAAAATAAATCGGATGAGACACTGACACAGATAATCCCACTACTAACTGGGTTCTTGGATCCATACTATAATATGGGGCTAAAGGTGTACTAATACTATTAAAACTATAGTATCCATTGGAAACGGTCGTAATTTCACCAGCCAACCTGTAACTTGTTGATATTGAAGGACCAGGGTAGGCAGTGGTTTGTATTATAAAATAGGCTTTAACTGATACTCCTTCTTCTGGATTTCCATCAGGATCCCTAATAGTTCCATTTATGGTATAACTACCTGAGGTTCTTGCTTGAACTTGTTGTACATTCGTTGTCATTGTTAAAAATGACGAAATAATTGCAAATAATACAAAAAGTTTCCATTTCTGGACTTTCGTTGTTGTTTTCATTTTAATCAATTTTTTTGGTTTTTTTTTTTAATTTTTGAAAAAAGTATTGAAATCACGTTTGATTTCAGTTTAAAAAAAATTAATTTACTATAAAAAGAGATGTGGCAACAACACCGGAAAAATTTACACTTCTGTCAATATATCAGACAAATTAAGTACAATACAATAACATTCGTATACTATCTTTTTATTGGCATTGTACAAATGTAAGTGCTGACACTTTCGTGCATTCTTATTCACTAATCGCGAAGAATAGCAATATTATCTTGCCAAAAGGCAAAATAACTTAGATATATCAGATCAAACCTACGATATTGTCCTCGAAAATAAGAACATTGATGTCTAAACAACCTTAGACAATCTAATTCCTTACGTATTAACCTCCATTGCCGATATTTCTTATCTATTATTATCTTATAAGGTAAAAATTGCATTAAATTCTGTTTTAATACTCGATAATTTACCACTCTTTGTGTTTCCTGAAATATTTTCATCTGTCGTTTTAAAGAGGAATACCGCTCAAGATATTGGTTAAGATTTTCCAGTTAATTATTAGTTGTTGGTATCCATGGATCTCGTAAGTGGTTCAGTAAACGAGGCAATTGAGCTTCCAAACGATGAAATCCTCGTGTGAGATATTTATTTTTAATTCGTTCAGTAGAAGTTTTCAATGCCTCAATAGCCGCGTATTGTTCCGTTTCATGTGATGCATCAATAAGACGGTAATATTGATTCTGAATTGGGAGACAAGATTCAGGTAATCGTTTTTTTGATTGAACAGACATTCCACAATATTGTTTTAAATAGCGATTGGTAGACCATTTCATATGAACCTTGCATAATTGCACCTTTACTTGATCATATCCTCGTTTAGAAAAGATATTTCCATACATCATCCCCCCATCCTTAATAATGGCTTGAATTTTAAGTCTATTTTTCCGCTTTGCTTCTCGAAGAAAAATTAACGCTCCAAAATTTATTACTTGACGCTCTTCCCCCATGGCTTCCATCGTTACCTCTATTGCATACCCTCAATATCACTCAACGTTTTGTTCCTATTTTTGCGGATTTCAAGGCAGGACATATTCCTGATTGTTCTGAATCGCTTTCTCTCTACAAATATAGTATCCATCGTATCCCTGAAGAGTGGGGGGATTGTCTGAAGTTGACCGCTCTTTATCTGGTAGACCTTCCCGACCTTCACACGCTTCCCCTTTCGCTGACCTCCCTTTATAAATTTCGTCTCTCAATAACAGACTGTAAGCATTTTCAAAAGCGCCAAGATCTACCTCCATTATTTCACACCCTTCACTCTCTTGAAATGAATAAGACTGATTTTGTGGATCGCTTTTATAATTCCCCCGACTTTAACCTTCTTCATACTCCCCAAGTTGCTTATCATTCTTTAGATCACTTTAAAAATCTTGGTTTTTCCGAAGCCCAACGACGCCATTTCGACCGTATTACTTCCTATCTCGAAACCTGTCCCGATCCATATGTTGCCCAGCAATTGAAATGGTATATGCACCAAGAAGCCCCCCAGATTCGTGATGACAATTATAACACTCGCTTGCTCTTATAGATAAATCGCTTTTACGCCGAAAACGCTTCTAAAATTGGGTTGTAGATATAAAAGGTAGTAGAAAAAAAAATAATACTCTAAATTGGTGTGACTTTTAGAGGTATTTGATTGCTAAATCCATATCTTCTTTGGAAATCTTCTTACGCTTAGCATGATGTGCAAAGCCTAATGCTTTTTTAGTTAAGGTGGTAGCGGTTTTTTCAAGGTCGATGATTAATAATTCGACTGCGTCTCGGGCAACAATGTTAGCTCCAGATTTTTTCATTAACTTTCTTACTGGACTCCATGCAAATGATCTTTTCTTTTTTGCCATAATAATCTTTCTCCGCGAAAGGAAATTTTTGGTGGGTAGGTTAGAGGGTGATTTTAAAAATGGAGGCCGAATTTTGTCGATCTCGCAATAAAATCATTCTAATCTAATTCTATAATAGTCGAGTTAGGTATTTAAATGTTTTGCAATTCGGCGAAAAATTGAAGCGAAAACTCGCCCTTCGACAAAAATATTTGCGAAAATAGAGGGAAAAATTGTAAAATTAACCGATGAATTAGCGAAATTTTTTTCGATGGAGAGCAAATGTAGTATCTTTTTTTAGCAGAAAAGAACAAATTTGACTCAAAAAGGAGGGGAAAGGAAAATTTTTTAAAGATAGACAGAAAGGGTCAATTTTTGAAGATAGGGGGAGGGCGTAAAAAATGTGAGAAGCAAGGGAAAAAATCAGGAAGAAAAAAAGTGGGGGGGGAGAAATTTTCGAAAAATTGGGGATGGAAGGGAGGGATGAGAAATATTTTGAGGAGAAATTTTTTTGTTTTTCCCCTCGCCTGACCTAGCCAAGGTGCACAGCAAAATATGTGCTTTGGGGGGAAATCTATCAAGATTATTATAAAGATTGAGGAAAAATAGGAATTTTTTTTTTTTTTTTGTACAATTTTCTATAAAAA
>CAYPTZ010000367.1:0-4452 GCA_964413395.1 uncultured archaeon
GATTTCAACGGCTCTGTGGCCCATTCCACCAGTAACCATGAATTTAGCTTCATGTTTTTTGATAAATTCTGGTATACTTCCTATAGTATGTCCGGGATTGGGTAGTATTTCTCTCTCTTTTATCTTCCCTTCATCAACGGTAATAAATGTAAATTCGGGTGCACGACCAAAATGAGGGCATACGGTTTTAGAATCTGTACTAATTGCATATTTCATTTTAAATTACCTTTAATTTTTTAATCATTATGAATAATTATTCATAACTGCATAAAAATTGTTTGCTTTTTCTAAAAATAATGTATAATGTAATTTTTTAAAAATAATGAGAACTTTAAATTAAGGTTCATTACTTTTTTTTATTAGATATTATCTCATAAATCCTCTTTATTTTAAAAAATTAGAAAATTGAGTAAATATAATACTTAAATTTGTTTCTATCTTCAAATAGAGGAACTTTTATTTTATTTTGATTTTAGATAAGGAATATAACATCAGTAGTACTAATTTATAAAAAAGTATTACTTAATAAGACTATATTAAAATGGAAACGAAATTAAAGAATATATCCATTACAATCTTGATAATTTCAATTATGGGAACAAGTATCTTGATAACAGGCTATTTAGGGATAATTCCCCTATTTGGAGATGATGAGCCTGATCTTCAAATAATTGATATGTTTGGACGTCAAGTAGAAGTAAATAAAGATATTGATTCTATTGTTGCAACTGGAGCAGGTGCATTGCGATATATTGCATATCTTGATGCCATTGATAAAGTATGTGGAGTAGAAAATATCGAATTAGGAGAAAATATTGATCCTACACTGGAATTACGACCTTATAATTTAGCCTATCCTGAACTAAGGTCATTACCTTCAATAGGACCGCAATGGGGAGGTGATGCTGAATTGATTATTGCATCAGGGGCTGAAATAATTTTTACCACTAATTACCTTCAAGCTAGTGATATAGATGCATTGCAATCACAACTCGGGATCCCTGTGATTGGGTTGATTTATGGAGATTTAGATGTCAATATTAATGCACTATGGGAAGGTCTTAATATAACGGCTACAATTCTTGGAAAAGAGGAGCGATTCATTCAATTAAAAAACGGAATTTTATCTATTATTACAGATTTAAATGAACGAACAAACTCTATTATTATTGAAGAACGACCTTCATGCTATGTAGGGGGGATTGGATATCAAGGAACTCATGGGATAACATCGACTAAATCTGGGTATGATTCATTTGATTTTGTGCATGCAAATAATGTAGCGGCTGATTTAGAAGGAGATCATCAATTTATTGATAAAGAACAGCTTTTTGATTGGAATCCAAAGAAGATATTTATTGATGGTGGGGGTTTCACATTAACACATCAAGATTTAAACAGTGGTGATTATGATACCATAGCAGCAGTTCAATCAAATGAGATTTATGTTCTAATGCCATATAATTATTATACAGCTAATTTTGCAAATATTCTACTTAATAGTTATTTCATTGGTAAAACATTATATCCCACTCAATTTGATGATATTGATTTAAATTCTACAGCAACAGAGATTTATACACTTTTTATTGGATCTGATGTTTTTGATCTCATAATGAGAAATTTTAAAAATTCAATAATGAGTAATCAAGATGCATTATGTCAATTAGGCTCGCTATATAGTTAAATGTTGCATGATATGGTAGAGGCCATTAAAATATCGACATAAAAGATCCAAATTGAATTGCAGTAAAAAAGTAATTAAAATGAAAAATAATGTGAATAATTGATGAAAGATAACCAAAAGAAAAAAAATAATAATTCAAAGACTTTAGTAAAAAACGAAATTAAGCTCAATTCCAGTAAAGAAGTAGTGGATGAATATAATAATAATAATATTTCTTCTGAAACTCAAAGGATTACACAAGAATATCTTCAAGATTATAATAAGAAATTGGTGTTTATTTTTTGTTTAACTATTACGTTATTTATTGCAATAATCATTGGAATGACTTTAGGTTCGGTTGATATCTCATTTTATGAGGTATTAAAAGTAATTTTTTCTGATGCAGACCCGATGTACGAACAGATCATTTGGAAAATAAGATTACCTCGTATTTTATCTGCTGTAGTTGCAGGTATGGCATTAGCCATTAGTGGGGTGACAATGCAGATAGTGTTAAGAAATCCTCTAAGTTCTCCTTTTACATTAGGTATTTCCAATGCTGCTGCCTTTGGGGCCGGATTTGCTGTAATCATTCTTGGAGCTGGTACTATGCAATCAACTTATTCAGATGCTGTGAATATTACTAATCCGTATATAATTACTCTTAGTGCTTTTATATGTTGTTTAATTGCCACAATCATCATATTGTTGATGATCAAAATAAAGGATGCCCAACCTAAAACTATTATTTTAATGGGGATTGTTCTGGGATCGCTATTTTCTGCAGGAAATACTGCCTTACAATATTTTTCTGATGAAGTCCAGCTAGCCGCGATAGTACATTGGACCTTTGGTGATTTAGGTCGGGCCACTTGGGCTCAATTTTATATATTATGCATCATTACCGTGTTTGGTGCCATATTTTTCATAAATAATGCATGGAATTATAATTCACTTAATTCTGGAGATGATGTGGCTCGAAGTTTAGGTGTCAATATAAATCAGAAGCGGACCAATGCAATGCTTGTTGCCTCCCTTTTAACATCTGCTTCTATTGCCTTTTTTGGGATAATTACATATGTTGGTTTAGTTGTCCCGCATATAGTTCGCAAATTCATTGGAAATGAAGGGCGATTTTTAATAATTGCCACCATGATTTTTGGAGGCCTTTTTTTAGTATTAGCCGATACACTGGCCAGAACAATACTTTCACCTATAATTCTTCCAGTAGGGGTAATTACTTCTTTTTTAGGTGCGCCATTATTTATTTATCTATTATTAAATAAGAGGGAGTCTATAATATGATGAAATTAGACTCAATTGAGCATATAAATTGTAAAAATTTGAGTTTCAGTTATAAAAAAGATAAAGTTCTGAATAATATTTCATTTAGCATGGAAGCAGGTGATATGATTGGCATTTTGGGACCTAACGGATCAGGCAAAACAACTCTTATAAAAATTTTAGATAAAATTCTTCATCCTCAACAAGGAGAAATTAATCTTAAAGATGTGGTGTTTAAAGATATTTCTATTAGAGAATTAGCAAAAAAAATAGGCTATATTCCACAATTTGAAACTTTCGAGTATACTACTACTGTATTTAATACAATATTACTTGGGAGAAAACCTCATTTTACTTATGCACCTACAAAACAAGATATAAATATCACTTCCGAGATAATTGCAAAGTTAGGATTGGCTTCGATTACTACACGAAAAATGATAGAATTAAGTGGAGGTCAAAGACAGAAAGTGCTTTTTGGAAGATTATTAGCTCAATGTACTGAAATCTTACTTCTTGATGAACCAACTGCAAATCTTGATCTGAAGCATCAATTAGAGATTTTAAATCTATTGAAAATTGAATCCAGAGAAAGAGGAAAAGTTGTATTAATTGCTATTCATGATATTAATATGGCTTTGAAATTTTGCAATAAATTTATTCTTCTTTTTGATGGTGAAATTGTCTGTTCTGGAGGATCAGATATAATTACTGAAGAAATGATTGCAAAAGTCTATGATGTGCAAGTTAAAATCATCAAATCTGAGGGGCAATTAATAATTGTGCCTAAATCCTCAATTGGTGAGAAAGAATAGGAAAAATCATATTTGAAAAATCAATTAAACTATACTAAAGAATAAAATCTTAAAGAAGGAATTCTTAATATGAAATCGGAAATATATACGTTAAAAACTATTGGAATTGTTGAAAATTCAATTCAAGCTCCCGTCGATCCAAGTCATTTTAAAGATATTGAAAGTAAAATTATTATATCTAAAATATATCAGGATGCTCTTTATCGTATTGAGGATTCAGAATATATTCAGGTTGTTTTTTATTTTCATAAAAGTCATGGTTTGAAAGATTTTATCCATCCAACCCGATTGGGGGAACGAAAAGGGAATTTTGCTTCAAGATCTCCTCATCGAATTAATCCTATTGGGATTACTACTGTGAAATTATTAAAAAAGGATGGTAATATTCTATACGTAAAAGGTTTAGATGCTATTGATAAAACTCCTGTCATTGATCTCAAGCCTTTCATTCCTTTATTTGATGCAATTAAAATCAAAAGAATAGAATCATCATTTCAGATTGCAAATCCTCGTGCAAAGATTATTAATTTGATTAAGAAAAAAGCTTATAAGGAACTATATTCTTTAGTTGGAACATTACATGGGCATTATTGTCCAGGATCTGCATTAGGTTTTCACCTATCTATTCGAATTTTGGATGAAATCCAAAAATATACAGATGGCATTCATGAAAATCTAATTGCCATT
>CAYPTZ010000368.1:0-4444 GCA_964413395.1 uncultured archaeon
GTCTTTTCTCCTGCTGCCGCTTTCCTTTCGAAGGGAGTCCCAATAGAAGAATTTAAAATGTAATAATAGGTTCCATTTCCATATCCAATCATTTGATTATTTTCAATATATTCACTCCAACTTAATGTAACATTTGCATTTGTTAGAGGTTTATTGTCTATTGTTGAATATGTTGCTGAAATTGTGAAATTATCTTTCCAATATACTGAATTTATTGATGTGGATAAATCTATTTTCGTTTGAATAGTAGACAAATAAAAGGGAAATGTAATAGGTAATGGATCATCATATGCATAAAATTGAGCAGAAATTGTTACCGTATAGGGAATAAAATTACCAGATATTAAATTAGCTTCAGTTGTGTTGAGTATAAACTCATGTAGACCAATTTGACCAAGATTATTTTCACCAACACCAAGATACACAATTTGGTTTTCAGAATTGCGGATTTCTATAGTTGTCTCATTTGCCCATTGAGGATCTTCTAAAATCATAGAATTATTTACTGTCATTAAAAATGAAAAATGAATATTGTCTTCCCATGTATATGCAATCGGTAAAGAATTGAGAAATATTAAATTAGTTTTATAATCTTCGATAACAATTGAACCCAATGAAACGTTTAATTCATTGTTATTATAAGAAGTGAAAGGAGAATTGGTATAATTTAAGAAATCATAACCATGTGGATCAAGATCACCAATGTGCTTAATTTTAGTGGGTTCTCCTACAATTGTCACAGAGATAGAATAATTTAATAAACTTAGCCAATAAAAGCTGACATTTCCAAATGAATCAGCAATATCATAGGTAATAAAATCGAGATTATCACTATCAATATATTCATATAAATCTACTTTTGCTCCTACTAGATAATTATTAGAAGTTGTATTTAATTGAAATGTGAAATTTGTTAATGGAGCATCAACAACATTTAAAATATAACCATCTAAAATATAATTAGATGCATAATGTAAATTTAATACTTTTCCGTATCCAAAATAAGTAGTATTAATGTTATAAGTACCATTTAAATAAAAGAAAGTTAAGTCACCATCAATATTAGTCTCCGATTCAAATACTATCTCAGAACCACCTGAATTTTCTATTGATATTGAGGCGTTATAGACGGGTATACCCTCAACATCCTGAACATGTATATCCATAGTTGTTAAATTAGTTGAAATGTCTTTATATTTTAGAAGAGAGTTATCATAATCTATTTCTTCTTCATATACTAATACATTATTCATGGAAGGTAATGTAATATTGCAAATATAAGTATCATCTGGAAGATTTACAAAGGAAACATTTCCATTTATATTAGTATAATGAGATTCTATAAAAACGCCATTAGATTGATTATAGAGAGAGACATTTAAGTCTTGGACATTAATTCCATCCAAATCTTTTACATTCATAGTTAAAAAGTTTTGATATTGGAAATTTTTAACTAAATAATCATTTGCAGTATAATCATTTGCAATATTATTTATAGTAACATTCAATTGGTTATTTTCTCCTTGAATTAAATTTAAATTAGTAAAAGTGACATTTTTATATTCTCCAGGAGCAAGTGTTACTGATTCAGAGCCTATAACCTCATTACCAGGTGAGATTCTTGTTACCGATACAGTTCGAGTTTGTTCATATTGCCCTCCATTATAAATGGTGGCATTTAAAGTAGGATTTGCAGATAATTCAACATCAAAATCTAATAGAGAAAAATCATAAATAAATTCATTTTTAATATCTATTGTATTTGCTTGAAGTTCTGAGAGAGAATCACCAAAACCATAAATGATTGGAACAGTCCATATTTCATTGGCAGTCAATGAGGTCATCGAATATCGTGTTGCCATAGCAATATCAGTATTGGTGATTTCAGTATCATTATTAAAAATATTTGAAGTTATATCGTCTAAAAAATCATTATAAATAGGAGAACCTACTGCCCAAGCATCAACTGGATGAGGGGAAGTCCAACCCATATAACGATCAATTTGAGGTCGATTATCTTCAGCATATATCAATTCATTAGTTTCATCGTAAAAAGCATCATCATTAGTCCATTCACCATCAACTATATCAGAGTTAACATCATATCCATCAACATCGATATCATGGTAATATACTAATTCTAATTTATCATAATCTAAAGATTCGCTCCATACCATAAAATTAAAGTTAAAAAATTTTTTGGTTTGATGCAATCTGATTTGAATTTTGATATAGACATCTTCAAACGGATGTTTAATAATTGTCTCAGTTACTTTTTGAAAATCTATTGGGAGAGAAAAGTCGGTAATAGTTCTCAGAGTACTATTCACTTCAAAATCTTCAAAACTTATAAGAGAGTTATTATCTATAGAGAGATATATCATATTGTAATAATTATGAAAAAAGGTATCATAATAGAGATTAGCTATATAATGTTCCCCATTATCTAAGAAACCTTTCTCATCTTGCCCAAATACAAGATGTAAACCTCCAATAACTTGTGAATCAGCAGCTTCTGATGGAGAAAATAATTTGTTAAGATTTTTTTTTTCTCCTTTCTGATTAAAATCATTTTTTTGGAAAGAATCTTGATTATTATTTAAAATTATTGAATCTTGATAAAGAAATTGAAATGTAAAGATGCATAATAATGAAATAAATTGAATTTTCCGACTGAATTTATATTTTGTATTTGATCTATCTAATGTCATAATGATGCCTCAAATATTTTGTTACTTAATGTATATTCTATGTAAATATATTCTCATTGTAAGAAATTATGTTATGATACAAATTTGTTTTTTAATTATTATTACTGTTTTTGAAATTACTTCTTTTATTTTTAAAATATTTACTTCATTTTCACTTTAATTTTGGATTTTTTAAAGCTTTTCTGCTTGTTTAAAATTAATTATTGTAAAATAATGAAAAAATGTAAATGCAGAAGACCAAATAATATCAATTATATTAAAAATTATTGGAAAAATAAGTACTAAAATGGTCTTTTTTTCAGAATTTGTTCCCGTTTTGAATATCCACAATTTGGGCATACTAAAAATCCAAAACCAACTTTATAATTATCCTGAATCCCTACAATTGGAGAATTACAATTAGGACAAGTTGGAGCATTACTTGGAAACCACTTACCCTCTTTATTCGGAGTATCCTTCAGATCATTGATCCATTTTTGGAATCTTCCTAAAGCTTGATAACTATTGCGTTCTTTAGATTTTTCATTATAATTTTTTGGCCGAGATACAATAACAGCAACAGATTTCATTTTTTCAGGGTTATTTATTAATGATAAAGTAGGTAGAATTGCATTTTGTTTCATACTCGAAAAAAAATCTAATAAATCAGATGGACCTACCCCTGCAATTGCTCCCTTTCCTTGATAATTTGGATGTTTTTCAATAAGAATTTGAAAACTTCGATCTTTAAAATCTAAAGCCCAAATTAAAATCCAAAAATCAGGATCTAAGGTTTTTTTTGTCTCACCAACAACATTCAACAATCCCATTTCAACGAAATAATGATTATATTTTCGAGTAAAGGCGACGATATCATCAAAAAACTTTCTTTCTACAAGAGGATATGGTGAAATTGCCTCTTTCATGTCCATTAATGAAATTTTTGTTGGTGTTTTTTGCCAACTTGTACGAGTGGATAAATTAAACATCTATATTTATTTCAGAATTGCAGAAATAATAAAAATTCTTCTCTGATTTTTGTAAATATCAAGGAAAAAAAAAAAATCAAAATTTTTCAAAATGTTATTTCGTTTTAAAAAAATGAAAATATATAATAAAGAAATTTCCTAGAAATAAATGAATACGAAAGAAAATGAAATCTTTAACTAAACAAATTCAAGATGTTTTAACTCCAAATAATTCTATAGGATTAATTAAAAAGGATACAATATCTAAGTTAAATCCTTTATTTCCGCTATCATTATTTTGTGAAATCATCGAAACTTTTGACGATGATAAGCAACAACATTTTAAAAAATTCCTTGTTCAAAAAGGAATAATAATTTTTAATGGAATAATCTATGAAAAATCTCGTGAATTAAATCTTGAAGGAAGATTAAAAGAAATATTAATAATATATAATAAACATCTTAAAAAAATTATTGGGGAAAAGAAAGGTCTCCTGAAATTATATGAAAATGTATCTCCTTATGAAATCACAAACTTACTTCAAGATCATGTCATTTTTGGATTGAAAACCTCAGAAAGAACCAAGAAAAAAGAATTGGTAGCAATGAGATTTTTACCAGCATATGAAATTCATTTTGAAAAAGAAACATATCAAATGCCATCATGTACAATTATTGTACATATTGATGATAATTTGCAATATGGGAATCCTGAAATTATGACTAATAATAAATCTAATACCTATTATCATCCTTTTGTTTATCAAAACAAATATAATTTTGGCC
>CAYPTZ010000369.1:0-4070 GCA_964413395.1 uncultured archaeon
GTACACTCACAATGTGCGAGTTACAGGTATTAAGTTCATTATTTAAATCCAATATAATTTGATCCATTTCATCTGATTTCAAGGAGCCAGTCTTAATATAAACACCATTAATAGGATTTATTCCCATTAAATTTGAAAGAGCAGGAAGATTCATATAAAGAGAAGTGTGAGAATCAAGATCACGGCAAATTCCAACAATTTTTATAGTATATTTATTTGATAGGAGCCAAAATTCAAATTGATCACCTACATTAATACCCAAAGGTTCAGCAATATAACTTGACATAATTCCTTCATGGGCCATTTCATCTGAAAATAAAGATCCTTGTTGTAAATCTATCAAAAGTAATTTTGAATTTGGAACAATCCCATGTATTTGCACCCTTAATTCGGGGTGCTCTATAGGTTCAACGCCCAATTCAAGGAATGGTTCGATTTCGTCAATGTTGGGATATTTATCCGAAATATTTTTTACAATGTCAGGTGATTCAAATGAATTAAATTCACTTTTAATATTCCAATTAAGTTGTTCTGAGTAAAAGTTATCAAATGTTTTATCAATTGAAGATTCTGTTTGAATTAATGCAAAAGATATAACAATTGCTCCAATGAATGCAAGTGTAGTTAATGTCCCTCTTTTTCTGTTTCTCTTAAGATTTCGTAATGGATATTTTATTTGTATTGATATAAAGGATTCAAATTTTTCACGAATTTTTTTGGTTTTAGACTTCTTAATTTCATGTGAATTTTGCTTTTCTTTAGTTTTTCCTCTAATCGCTTCATAAGGAGACATATTAACATTACTCTTGCAAGCAAAATATGTAAAAAATTGTGTAATTGAAAGAACTAAAATTGGAATTAAAAATAACGCCATAGGAGATAAAAAGGTAGATAAGTCAATTATACCCCACCGTTTTCCAAGAAAATGACAAATTATATTTAATAATAAATATGACATGAGAATCCCAAAGATAATAGATATTATTGAAATTATTAACGTTCGAAGCATGAATGATTTAAGAATTGTTGTAGGTGAATAGCCATATGCATAAAGCATTCCTGTTTGTTTTTGTTGCTCAACAGCAAATCTTTTTGTAATTATATAAATGATAATTCCCGCAAGCAAAATTACGGTACAGGCCATTATACTCAATAGTTGTGAAGTCATCCCAAGTACATCTTGGAACATTGCACTGGTACTGAATTCTCTAACATACCAAAAATAATAAATTTGGATAGATTCTGATTGTAATTCTTCTCTTATTTGATCTGAGAGATTAATTAAGGATTTTAAATCGGGTTCTTCTTCAAAATATAGAACAGCACTATTAAATTCTAATTTGTCTAGTGAATTATAGTATTGATAAGTTTCATATTCAATAAAAAGTGCTCCTTCTAATGAAAGTTGATAACTAAGAAATTCAATTGATTCCACAAATCCAACAATGTCAACAATTTCAATTCCAATTGGTGTATATACCGAAATATGATCACCTAATGAAACATTTAATTCTTCTGCATAAGTCTCTAATATTAAACCTTCATTAATTCCATTAGGTAAAGATCCTTTAGTCAAGTGAAATTGATTAATATTTGGAAGGTTAGATGCATTAAAGGCAACAATATTTGTGTAGTACCAATTATCCTTATGAAATATCTGATAATTAGTTGTAGCTCTTAATTCTAGCTCATATTGGGAAAATAAATCTTGTTCTCCAATTAAATTTCTAATTGTGGGAATTAGATTTTGATGATCACCTTGAAATTTAATATCCAAATGAGCCAAATGATATTCTTCATTGTTTTTTTCCACAGATAAATCAATACTTGGAGCAATTGAAAACATCGCGATAGGAAATGCAACTATAATGAATACACATAAAAATGAAAGAAATGTACGCATTTTTTGAAATTTTAATTCACGAAATATTGACCGATATATTTGTTTTATTGTGATCCCTCCACTTTTGCGAGAGAATATGCGGCATTCTTTAATCGATCTAAAATAATTTCACCAGATCTCAATTCTATAATTCGATCAGCATACTTGGATAATTCTTGATCATGAGTTACTAACAATACGGTTTTATTTTGTTCTTTTGATATTTTTCGTATCAATTTCACGATATTTTCTCCAGTCTGATAATCTAATTGTCCAGTTGGTTCATCTACGAGCAAAATGTCAGGATTTTTTGCAAGAGCACGAGCTATTGCAACTCTTTGTCTTTCCCCACCGGATAATTGAGAAGGATAACTTTCCATTCTATCTTCTAATCCAACTAATTTTAAAAATTTAATTGCAGTATTTCGAATATCTTTTCGTTTTTTATTTGTAAGTTCTAACGTTAATTCAACATTCTCAATAGCCTTTAAAGTAGGAATAAGAGAATAAAATTGAAAGACAAAAGCTAATCGTTTTTTTCGATAATCAGTCAATTTTTTATCAGAATAATCTGAAATTTTATCATTAAAGATATGAATATTTCCTTGAGAGGGATTATCAATTCCTCCAACAAGATTAACTAAGGTAGTTTTTCCTGATCCAGAAGCACCCATTATAAAAACCATCTCACCATGGAATATTTCAAGAGATATCCCTTTTAATGCGTGAATTGGAGAATTTCCTAAAGAATAAGTTTTATATAAATCTTCTATTTTGATAATAGGATCAATAAGTGACATATATTTTGATAAATAATCATTCTATATATATTATATGTTGTTCAACATATAATGAATATGTAGAGAAAAATTATTATAATTTTTCTAATTATAACTATTTATATTTTTGATGCTTTAATATTTATAAATGTTGATTAAAATCATTTAGAAAATTTATTTACTATAATATTTAATTCTACATATCAATATGTAGTTAATTAAAAAAAAAACTTTTTATTAATCAGTTGCCTCCAAAATTATAAATATATAATAATTGAAATTTAAAGAAAAACAACATAGAGAATTCTAATTAGAAATTATTAAATTCATGACAACTAATCAATTCACAAGGAGTTTAATTAGTACTTGTTATGGGCATATATTTTTTAATGGATATTGATTCAAATTAAATAAATTTGTCATAACTATGCTATTTCAAATTTTTAGTTATAGAATTATGAAAAAAAGATATTTATTTCGTTATTTTTTAATTGAATGCAATATTCTATATATATAAGTATAATATACCTTGATGAATCAATATGAAATCAATAAAAAATATAAATAATTTCTTTTCAATCATCTTTCAAGGTAAAAATATTTGTTGTTGTTAATTGCCTTAAGAGAGCTTCAGAAGGATTTAAAAGCTGGCTTAAGGCGTTCATTTTTCTTAAAACTTACAACAAAATAAGTAGAAAATTTAAAATCTTTTTTTCCTTACAAACTTCATTAATTAAAATATAAAGTGAATTAAAATGTTTGAAATTGAACCAAATAAATGTATAAATTGTGGAAAAGAACTTCATGAAAAAGAAAATTTCATCAATTTTTGTCCAAGTTGCATGATAAATTTGGATGTGAATATACCTGAGAAAAAAAAAGAAACAATTTTCCATGATTTATCAAATATACTTCATTACTTTGTGTCTGATGTTTCAAGTGCTTTTGAAAAAGATCCAGCAGCAAAAAATATTGTTGAAGTACTGACATCTTATCCGGGAATTCAAGCAGTATTATTGCATAGAATAGCTCATTTCTTTTGGCAATTACGATTACCGTTTGTGCCCAGATATATTTCAGGAATTTCACGCCAAATAACAGGAATTGATATTCATCCAGGAGCAATAATTGGAAAAAGTTTTTTTATTGATCATGGAAATGGTGTTGTAATTGGTGAAACTGCAGAAATAGGTGATAATGTCACCCTTTATCAAGGAGTTACTCTTGGAGGAATTCATTTAGCTGATGAGAAAAGACATCCAACATTAGGAAATAACATTATTGTTGGGGCAGGAGCTAAACTTCTAGGTCCAATTAAAATAGGAAACGATGTAAAAATTGGAGCAAACAGTGTAGTTACAAAAGATATTCCCGCTAATGTACTTGCGGTCGGCAATCCAGCTCGAGTT
>CAYPTZ010000369.1:4080-4441 GCA_964413395.1 uncultured archaeon
CCGCTAATTCATTAGTTGTAGGAGTTCCGGGAAGAATTATAAAAAGTGGTACAGATATTTCAGGTCAAATTAAAACTTTGTCACACGACATTTTGCCAGATCCTGTAATTAGATTGATCAAACAACTTGAAAATCGTATAAATGAACTCGAAAATCAAATAAAAAATTAAATATGAATTTTTTTTATCTTTTCTTAAAGAAATGAATAATGTCGGACCATACGGAAATGTATAGAAGATTTATGTAACAAACAACTTTATAATTTTCAAAGTAGAACTTTACTCAAGAATATTTTAAGTGAAATAAAACACTTAAAGACTTTTTTTTCTGATGAGCGCGTGGACGACAAAATTAATCTTTT
>CAYPTZ010000370.1:0-4435 GCA_964413395.1 uncultured archaeon
TTATGATTCACCTTCATTAGAAAATATTTCAAGTGATTTAATAGAAAATTTAGATAATGAGAAATATGCTCTACCATATGATTATGGAATCATTGCATTATATTACAATTCGAAAATTATAAATTCAACATCAAATCCTGAGCTAGATAATCTAACCCTTGAAGATATTGTTAATGAAAATTTAGATGTTAAACTTATTACGGAAGATCCTGCGTTAAGTTCTACGGGTCTTGGATTTTTTTTATGGACAATTGCCGTTTATGGTGATCCTACAATAAATTTTCAAGGATTACTAGGAAAAAATTGGAGAGATTGGTGGAATGAAGCCGATGAGATCAGTGCTGCGGCTAGTTGGGACGATGCAATTAGTGTGTGGTCTTCTGAGTCTGGTAATCGATCAATCATGGTATCATATGGAACAAGTCCTGCGTATAATGCATGTGTAGATGGTGAGTTATTTTATCGATCAACAATATCTCACGAAAATTCTCAACAAAATGCTTGGTTACAAATTGAAGGAATTGGATTAGTTAATAATTCACAAAATACCGAAGAAGCCAAAAGATTTATTGATTGGTTTTTAAATGAAGAATTACAATCACAAATTCCTGAAAATAATTGGATGTATCCTGCGAATATTAATGCTAACATTTCACAATGCTTTACAGACTCTTCACTAAGTCTAGATGGTGTTAATATTTTAAACAATTTAATTTCTCCAAAAATGATTAGTGAAAATCTTGACATGTGGCAATCAGAATGGGAAGAAATATATGTTTCCAATAAGATACCTATAAATATTTATTTATTTTTAAGTATTTCATTTTTTGCGATATCCTATTTGATTGTTAAAAATCAAAGAAAATTAAAAACAAAATTATTAGTTAGTTGCTGAATGAAAAGATGAATAAATTACATAGAAAAGAAAAAATTTTTGAAAATAATTGTAATTCAAATCGTTTTATCTTAATATGTGCTATTTTTTTTATTTGCTCCTTTCTATTTTTTCTTTTTTATTCACCTTTACTTAAACTATTCCAATTTTCTTTTATTGATGAATCAACTTTGACATTTAGTCAAATAATTGAGATTTTTACTTCTTCAATCAATATTTCTTCATTAATATTTTCATTTTTCCAAGCTTTTCTATCTTCTTTTCTTTGTTTAATAATTGGATTTCCTGTTGGATATATTCTAGCAAAATATGACTTTAAAGGAAAAAAAATAATTTTAAGTATCTTAACTGTTCCGTTTGTCTTACCTCCTATTGTAATCTTATTGGGCTTTATTATTGTATTTGGTCCAGAAGGATGGATTAATTCTTTTTGGATGAATTCTTTAGGATTTAATTCACCGCTAATCTCTATTTTTGGATCTATTGAAGGAATAATTATTGCTCATGTTTTTTATAACGTTTCCGTTATAATCAGAATGACTATTCCTGCTTGGCAAAATATTGATCATGAAATGATTAATGTTGCAAAAACTATGGGAGCATCTAGGAAAGAAATATTCTTTGTTATTATTTTACCTCAAATTAAAAATTCTTTAATTTCTGCGTTATTGCTGGTATTTACTTATTGCTTCAATAGCTTTGCAATAATTCTATATTTAGGTGAAGTAAAATATCAAACTTTAGAAGTAAGAATTTATAAATTAATGACTGGTTCCTTAGATTTTTCGGCTGGAGCTTCAATTGCTATAATTCAATTGATAATAAATGTTATAATTATTGCATTCTATTTGAATTTTGAACAAAAAACAAGAAAAATGGCTATTGGAAAAGAAAAATCATTCTCTATAGAAAAAATAAAAATAATAAAATCTAAAATATTTTTAAAAAATAATTTTTTTATTTTATTGATTATTTTGTTTTTGTCAATAATTTTGATATTTACTTTACTTCCATTAATAGCAGTTATAATTACTTCATTTATTCCCTATTCGGATAATATTTCGATTTTTTGGGGATATTCCCAGATATTCGGAGAAAATTATCACCCATTATTAGATGATTCTCCAATCAAAATATTAATAAATACCTTAGTTTTTGCTGGTTTAGCTACATTATTAACATTATTTTTATCAATATGTTTTGTTTACATTGTCAGGAACAAAATTGTTAATTCCACAAAGGAAAAAAAAAAAACTAATAAACTTGTGAATTTACTAATAATATTACCAATGGCAACTTCATCAATCACCTTAGCCTTTGGATTATTTTTACAATTTCAAAATAGTATATTGTATCCAGATTATGTTTGGGTTATAGTCATCGCAGCTCATGTCTTGATAAGTGTTCCTTTTACTACTCGTTCTATCATATCATCTTACAATCGAATTGATATCGAAATGCTTCATGTGGCTACAACCTTGGGCGCCTCCAGATTTCAAATATTCAGAAAAATTGAACTCCCCTTAGTAAAAAAAGGAATAATTGTGGGATGTATTTTTGCTTTTGCAATAAGTATTGGTGAATTTGGTGCCACAAAAATGCTTGTCCGATCTGATTATAACACTTTATCTGTTGGAATCTCTAAATTATTATATTCGAGAACTTTACAATTACCTGCGGCAATGGCAACAATTTTAATCTTGTTTACATTCATAAGTTTTTATTTAATTCACAAATTAGGCGATATTAGATTATAAATTGGAAGTTTATCTATGGCGACAATTAAATTAGAAAATATTGAAATGAAATATGATAATAATTATATCCTAAAAAGTTTCAACTTGACCATAAATCATGGAGAATTATTAGTTCTACTAGGTGAAAGTGGTTGTGGTAAAAGTACTCTATTAAAAATCATCGCTGGTATAATAATGCCTAATCAAGGAATGATTAAAGCTGATGATCTTGATATTTCACATTATCCTCCTCAACTAAGAAAAATTGGATATGTTCCACAAGCTCAAATCTTATTTCCTCACATGACTGTATTTGAAAATATAGCGTTTGGATTAAAAGCCAGAAAGTTATCAGAAATTCAAATTAATGAAAATATTGATAATATTTCACATATAACTCAAATTGAAGAATTATTAGATCGCTTTCCTTCTGAATTAAGTGGCGGACAAAAGCAGAAAGTTGCATTGGCGCGTGCTCTTGCAATAAAACCAGATATTTTACTTCTTGACGAACCTCTATCTAGTATTGATGCAATAAATCGGGAATCATTATCTTTAATAATCAGACAAATTCAACAAACTACTCAAACTACCGTACTTTATGTCACCCATAACCAAGAAGAAGCTCGCTTAATTGCTGACAATATTGCAATATTATATGACGGTAAAATTCAACAATTTGGAAATTTACGAGAAATGATTTCTTATCCTAAAAATTATAAAATTGCCAGAATACTAAACTTTCCCAACATTTGGCCTATTAATAATTATACAATAGTTGATAATAATTCTTTATTTGATACCCCTCTTGGTAAAATTAAAATAAATATTGAAAAACCTGAAAATAAAACTGGATTTCAAATTGATTCATCAAATTTGAAATTAAAATTGTTAGAAATAGAAAAAGTCGATTTTACTCCGCAAAATTTCACAATAGAAGGAATAATATTAAATATAATATATAAAAGTGAAAATAAATTCCAAATTCTTATTCAAAGTGTGGAAAATCCAAAAGAATATATTAAATTTTATGGAGAAGAATCTATTGAATATTACAATAAATTAAAAAAAAAACCAATTGTATTATCAATTCCAATAAATAAAATAATCTTTTTTTAAATCTAATATTGATTTTTTCTCTAAAATTATGCTAATATCCTATAGTTAATGAAAACAGATGAATTATAATTTTTTTTTTATAAAATAGGAGGAAAAATGAGTAAATTATAATCTATTTAATTTACTGTTAACTATTTCTAAATATTTATTATAGCCTTTATTTTTTTCAACTAACTTTTCGAGAATTACTTTTGATCTATCATAAGCCCATTTAATTTTATCATGCATCTCTAATTGTTCATAAGTCATTCCTAGGAAATAAAAAGCTAATGGATAGTTATAATCTATTTTTATAAGGTTAGTTAATTGCCGAATACATTGTGCATATTTGCCCATTTTATAATAAGAAAGGGATAAATGAAGAATAACTCGCAATCTTCGCGGGTCCTTTATCAGAAATTTTGAATGATCTAAAATATCCCAATAAATAAGCATTGCATCCATAAAATTTTGCTGACGTGCTAAATTCTCTGCTTGGTTAAACTTTGCTTCAAATTCTGGATCTTTTTGATCTTTCAATTCTTGATGTTTTTGTTCTTCTTCTAATTGTTTTTTTTTTTCTTCTGCTTGTTTTTTGTCTGCTTCTCGCTGTACTAAATATTCTTCAAAAATATTAATTATCTTTATATCATATTTTTCATGACATACAGGACAATTTTGACTGTGAACAACCCATCGCTTTAGA
>CAYPTZ010000371.1:0-4429 GCA_964413395.1 uncultured archaeon
TAGCGGGTGTGAGATTTGTTTGGGGCGAGGGCTCTTTGCCTGGAAAAAAGTGGGGGCTGGACGGCGTGTTTTGTGGGGGTGGGATTTGTTTAGGCCGTTTAAAAAGATTTATAAAATTGGGAGGCGAGATGATTTCTCTTCCTGCTATTGAATCAGCCTTGCAGGTTAAATATCCTGCTACAGAAGATGGTTCGGTTATTGCTATCGAAGCAACTCCTTCAGATGATCATCCTGAAGTAGTCTTATTTTCTACAATAGATATTGCCCGTGAAGATGCCAATAAAGTAATTCATGAAGCTGGATTATCCGGTTTGCATAATATACGTAAAATAGTAAGTATAGAAGAAATTCCAGTGTTAGGGACGGGAAAGACAAATTACCGGGAATTAAAAAGTATGTTAAAATAAGATTGTTTTATAAAAAGTTTTCATATATCTTTCGATTGCTCCTCTATGCCAGGGGAGCATTGTTGTTTTATATATAGTTATTTTTACGAGCAATTGACATTTATAGCTTAAATATATAAAATAATAAAGTACCTGCATAATTAAAATAATATTATCAATGTTGTGAGGTAATAATGAAATTATTTTTTAAAATAAAAATTATTATTATTACATTCTTTTTTATTCTGTACCAATTGTTCCAATAAATCCATATTCTACACCAAAAGCAATAATATAATAATTGCGTTTAAATGACTCCTGGCTATTTGAATTATAATTATCTACAGAATTATTTTTATAAAAAAAGTAAGCATAAGAAAAATTAAATTTAATATTATCAATTAGCCGGGAACTTATGCCGGCAGCGATCGCATGATTATCTGTTAAATGTTTTTCATATGCTGTTATTTGCTGATTTAATTTAGTATATTTATAACCACATTCTAATGTCGAATTGTTATTGGTTTGATACTTTAATCCAATTCCAATTTCATAATCATTGTTTGATTTGTTTTGATATTCATTTAAATAGTATGAAAAGCTTATTCCGGTTGTTAATTTTTCAAATAGGGTTATGTTAAATCCGGAAAGAAGAATATCAGGAATATCCTGGAAATTATTATCTGCCGGGTAATCACTAAAGTCATTAATTCTTGTTTTTGTTTCTGCTTCAGGATTTTTATTTTTCTTGAAGGTCGTAGATAAATTGATGATATTAAATAGTTTATAAAAGATGCCAAGGAAGAATTGATTTGATTCATAAGTGTTCTCAACATCAAGATGCAGTGTTTCTGTACCAAGATAACTTTGCACTGGAGCACCCATATCCTGGGTAAAACGATAAGTTGCTTCGCCAGAATAATTAAATTTATATTTATGATAGCTGTAGCCTGTTGATAAAGAAAGATTATTCATAATTTTAAAAGCTATGCCTATTAGAGGAGCATAATTTTCAGATTCAAATTTAATATCACCTTTTGTAAACTCGGCTCTATCTGCAAAAACAAGAGGGCTTCCAGCAATGGATGTTCCAGATGTAAAAGCTGTATCTGTTTCACCAATAAAGAAATCCGGATCTTTCAAATGGTAGTTAAAGATATTATTGGGAGATGTGAAGTTTGCAAAAAGAGAAATTTTATTAAAGTTGTAGGATAAATATATCGCAGGACTTAATTGGTTGCTTTCTAGCTCTGTTTTATTTGTATTATTTTCTATTTGCCTTTTGTCTGATGAATTTATTAAATCGATTTTCAGATGTAATCCCGGGTTTAACATTATTGTTCCGGCTGGATTGTAAAAGATTGCATCAGCAGAATCGGTTGCCGAGTTTCTATTAAAAGAAGACAAATAATTAGCGCTTCTATTATTGTCAAAATATTGCGGATAAGCTATATTTTTAAAAAAAATAATTATACAGCAGAGATAAAATAATTTGTTTAACATAATATTCTCCCAAAATTAATTAATAAAATATTTAATTCCAATTTTAATTGTAGTAAAGCGTCCCTGCTGGTCGTCCTCTTTGATAAAATTATAAGCTGGGGTAAAAAAGAGATAATAATTATTTTTATAAAGATTGGCCAGTTCAAGTTGAATTGTAAATAATGGATCAAAATAAAATTTGTCATTTATATGATGGATCAGATAACCGCAACCTAATTGAGGAGAAATAAAAAAATCATTATTGAATATTATACGATATCCAAATAGCAAATTTAAAGTGTATATAAAGTAGCTATCAATTCTGGATGCATTGCTATCAATATAATAAAAATCTAAATTTAAACCGCAGATAGATCTCGCAAACAAATAGTTTTGTATATTGAATTGTGTTGACAGGCCAATTCCATTATTGGCTATTTTGCTAAAATTTTTAAGAGGGAAAAAGAATGCTGGTGAAAAATTAATATCCAGAGGATAATAATATATACTTTTTTTATCCGGTTTTAAATATTTTTCAATTTCTTTGGTAATTTGTTTAAGAGCGGGAAAATAATTTTCATTATGCGAAGATCTTTCAATTGTTGTCATAATTTTTTTAGATTTAGCGTTTATAATGTCCACTGAAAAAGAAAAGTAGAATCTTTCCCGCTGAGTAAGGAATTGGTTTCCTTCTGATTCTCCAATTTTTTCTTTATAGGGTTGGTGAATAAATTTATATTTTCCTTTAATAATTATATTAAGAGGACGAATTATTTTAGTTTTTTTAATGCTGCCCTTGGACTGAATAATCTTTTGTTGTTCTGACAGTTTTCTTTTTAATATTTTATAATCATTTTCATTTAATAAAATTATATCTTTTATATCAGTTAACAGATTTCGAAAATATTGGTTTATCTGTTTATTGTATCTGCTTTTTCTTTTATTTTCACTTTTAAATGGCAGATGTAAAACTTTTTTGTGTTCAGATGATACTTTATAAGCAGTTTCCAGATCAACCGCATTGGCAGTATTGATATGATAAAAAGTTAAGAATAAAATTATTGTAAAAATTATTTTTTTCATTATTTTAGAATCTATATCCAACTGAAAATTCTAACCCGGCACTGATATTATTTATTTCATCATTTAATTCGTTTTTATATATACTGGTATTCGAATAATTAATTTTAACTCCTATTTTTGTTGCTAAAAATTCGTTAAGATAAAATCTGGTCCCCAGAGACATTAACGCACCGTATTCATAATCTTCATATTCATAGTTTAAGTTAAAATTTGAATCATAATTTACGTTGTGTTTTTCATCTCCAATTTTATAGCCGTAAAAAAATCCTGTTGAACAGTAAAAATATTTATATAAAAATAAAATTTCCGGTGAAATGCCTAAAAAATTTCCGCTAACTTTATATTCTAATTCATAAGTATTGTAAGTTTTACTAATACTGAATTCTTTACTGTAATACTCAATTCCCAGGTTTAAAGCCCAGTTGTTATGAAATTTATATTCATAATCGATACCAAGATGATATGCCTGTTTTTTTGTTCTTTTCTGATCGCCATTGCCCGCCACTGTCCCGTCAGGATAATTATACCCGCCGCCAATTGTTATATAAATGACTGAATGACTATCCTTTTCGTAACCCTGTTCTTCTTTTTCATTATTTTTTTGTTTATCTGCTTCATCAGAGTAAACACTTGCAGGTGTTATCAGTAAAATTATTATTAGTAATAATTTTTTATTTGTGTTAAATAATTTTGTCATAATAAATTCTCTTAAATTATATTTTAATATCACTTATATATAAGTGATAAAAATCATATTAACGTGCCTAAATTTTTTTAAAAATGAACATTTTTATTTAAACTAATGCGCAACCTGTTTTTTTTACTTAATTATCAAAGATATAAATAGATCCTGATATATCTTTGGGTGACGAAATAAAAATTTTATTCTGATTATTTGAATACATAACTTTAAAACCAAATTGATTAAAAAGATTGGCGTCAGTAATATCAAAAATTTTATTTTCTAACCAGAGCCCATTTATAATTTCATATTCCTTTACAAGTCCATAGTTTGATATTATTGTATTGTTGTTATACGCGCCGACTAGAAATTTTGTCCCTTCATAATTCAGGTCTATTGAAGAGCCAAAAAATGCATCATTTGAAAGCGTATCATCAATTATTATCTGTTTTTTAGTCCAGTTGTCATTTATATTATATATATATAATTTACCTTTTTGATTGTTAGAGTTAAGTGGAACAGCAGCTAAGTGATGTCCCACTGCCAGAGTTTCGCCGTCTCCTGATAGCGATATAGAATAACCAAAAGAGACTTCTGTCTGGTCCGGTTCAAGAGTTTTTATTAAGCTGCTGAATGGGTTAAGCTGCGGATCAAAACTATATATAAATACTTTTTCATTATTTAACTCTTTTTGAGTAATCGTTAATGTGTTGAAATTATTTGACGAATCAATAACTGATCCAAAATACAGATTTGCATTATTTATGCCTGGCAATATTTCAGTAAACTTTGACCA
>CAYPTZ010000372.1:0-4425 GCA_964413395.1 uncultured archaeon
AAATTAAATTACAAAGTCACTTCTTTAATGTGATGATAGTGATCAATCAAAAATTTTTTTGACTTTTTCATTGATATATTCTTTTATTTCTTCCGAAATATAGGAGATAGTGTTTTCATTGAAGATATAGTTGAGTTTATCATCTGCTTTTAAATTTTGAATCAACAAATCTAATTTTCTACTCGCATGATAAGAATGTCCTTGAAAACCATAATCAAATCGAATTGTCTTAATATTATTTTCAACAATAGTGATTTGATCTTGTTTCAATCTGTCAATTTTGGGATTAGAAATGAATTGTTCTTTAAGAGAATTTTTGTGCTCTCTAAATAGATTTTCCTTCATTTCTTTATTAAAGCCAGAATTCCTTTCATTAAATATGATTTCATATAAATTACTGCCAATTTCAGACCATATAATTAAAAAAAATGGAACATTTTCCATCATAGACACATTAATTTGCAGATTCCGTGACATTTTCGAAAATAGAAATTGAAATTCAAAAATTTGCATCTCATTACTAAAATTCACTTTTTGTTGTTGTTTTTTTGATAAATTTGGACTATTTTTTAAAAGATTGTCGTATTCATTAGATATCTTCATAATGAGTAGTTCTAATTCTATTATTTTAGCATTTTTCAAAGCTTTTGTAAAATATTCCATGGCTTTTATATATTTCAATTTGAATATTTCTAAATTTGCTTGAAAGAGATATAATTCACTGATTAAAGTAAATTTTTTTTGATCTTTTGCGAGATGCAATAATTTGGTATTTATTGTTTCAATCAATGGTAATGTTCCTGGTTTTCTAAAATTCTTTAATTCTTTGATTAAAATCTCGAGATAATGAAGCATAGCTTCAATATTTATTTCAGGATAATAATTATCGGAGGAGATTAAATCCTTTAATATCTTCATACTGACTAATTCCTTGTAAGTATCACGACTATGTTTATATATTATTGCTTTTTCTAATAAAAAATATTTATTGATAATTGGATTATCCGCTTTTGATACAGTAGATCGTTTTATTTGTTCTAGAAATTCATAAGCTTGCTTCTCTTGGTTTATATTCAGGGTAATTGAGATCAAATAATGAAAACATCGCATTTTTGGAATAGTATCTTGGGTTTTTTCAAAAAGAATAATCGCGTGTTTAAAATGATCAATTGCCAATGAGAATTTACCTTGTTCTGCTAACAATATAGCTTTAATATCTAATAATAAGGGTGCAGCTAACGGATGATCGGCCACTTCTGGAAATTCCATTGCTTTATTGAGATAATATTCACATTTTTTTAAATCTCCTCTTCGACTATACAATCGTGCAATGCCACTTAGCGTAAAAGCAATTTCTATATTATTTCCTCGTTTTTTTCTCAATTTAAGGGATTTAAAATCATATTTTAAGGCCTTAACGAGTTCTCCAATCATTTTGTAATACATCGAAATAATTGATAAGGCAAAATCTTCACAATGATTATTGTGAAATTTTTTTGAAATTTCTAAACTTTGAGAAATAAGTGGAGAAATTTCATCCTTTTGACCCCAATAATAAAAAGCCATTGCTTTATAAGCTAAAGCCCATGCAGTATACATATTTACTGGAATGCTTTTACTGATTTCTAAGGATTCATTAAATAATTTAATTGATTCTTTATATTTTTTGACTAAATAATGCACTAGTCCTATTTTATAAAGCACTTCTGCAATTCCTAGATCCTCATCTATTCTTTGAAAGAGGTCTAAACTTTTATTGAGATATTCTAATGCTTGAACTAATTTATAATCTTTTTGATAAATTGTTCCTACAACTAGAAAATAATTTGCCAAGCTTAACTGGGATTTTCGATCATTATTTTCATTGAAAACATTTAGATTGACATTTGTTTTCTCTATTAAAACGAAACTTTCTTTCAATTTATCTAAAGCTTCAAATACTTTCAATTTTTCAATAATAAAATTAAAATGGAAAAAACCATCCAATTTCTCTTTTTGTTGTCCATCTAATTCATCAATTATCTCTAATACCTTATTATATTTGGCGGTATAATTATAAAATTTTGCTTTTAATAATTTTATCTCTAAAAAATCAATATCGGACAAATTCACTTGCTTCTCTAATAAGTCAAATTCTTTTAAAATCACATCAAAATCACCAAATATTATTAAGTCATTTAGTTTTGCATATTTGTCTTGATTATGATGTATATTTATCCCTTCTCGATTGATATTAAATATAAGTAAAGATATGATTTCTTAAATATTATCTTCATCTACCAAAATAGAATTAGTTAAAAAAAATTTTTTAACTTTTTTATTAAGATATTCTTTCATTTCTTTAGAAATATTGTAGTTTGTGTTTTCATTTAAGAAACGGTTGAGTTTATCGTCTGTTTTTAAATTTTGAATGAATAGATCTAATTTTTTACTTGCTTGATATGAGTTTCCTTGAAATCCATAATCAATTCGAATTTTTTTAGCTTTATTTTCAATGATAATCCAATTTTCTTCTTTAAATCTGTCAATTTTATCATTACAAATGAATTTATTTTTAATTTGATGATTATATTCTTGGAATCCTTTTTTATGAATCTTTGTTTGTACTTTAGGATTATTTTCATCAAATATTATTTCGTATAAATTACTGTCTATTCTGTTCCAAATAACTAGAAATAAGGGAATTTCTCTAGACTCTGATACATGAATTTGGAGATTTCTATTCATTTTAGAAAAAAGAAATTTAAAAGTAAAATCCTTTAATTTGCTCACAAAAATGTCTTGGCTAATGTTTAGTAAAGATGATTTATCATCTAAATCTAAAAGTAAATCGTATTTACTTGATATTTTCATTATCAATAGTTCTAATCCTATGATTTTTGCAAATTTCAAAGCTAATGTGAGGTATTCCATAGCTTTTAAAAAGTTCCATTTTAGAATTTCTAAATTGGCCTTAAAAAGATATATTTCGCTAATTAAAGTAAATATTTTTTGTTCTTTAGCAAATTTTAACAATTTCTGACTAATTTTTTCAATAAAGAGCAATTTTTCTTGATCTTTTGAATATTTTAATTCATTAATTAGTAGTTCAATATAATTAATCATAGCTTCAATTTTAACATCAGGATAATCAATTTCTTCTAAAACTAAATAATCTAAAATTTTCTTTGCAATTAGTTCCTTATATGTATCGCGACTATTTTTATATACAATCGCCTTTTCTAATAAATAATAATGGTGTACTTTTTTATTTTCAGGCTCTGAGTCTGAATAATGTTTGATTTCTTCTAAATATTCATAAACTTGCGCTTTTCTATTTCGTAAAAGATCAATAGAAATTAAATAATGATAGCACCGCAGTTTTTGAGCATATTCTTGAGTCTTATCAAATAATATAATCGCTTGTTTTAAATGATCTACAGATAATGAGAATTTACCTTGTTCTGCTAATAAGATTCCTTTTGTACACAGTAATAGTGAAGCGGCCAATGGATCATCAGCAACTTCTGGAAATTTGATAGCTTCATTAAGAAAAGTTTCACTTTTATTAATTTCTCCTCTTTGATTATAGATAAGACCTATTTCACTCAAAATAAAGGCTATCTCGATATTATTTCCTCTAATTCTCCGTAACTCTAAACATTTATAATTAGTTTCTAGCGATTTATCGAATTTTCCTTCGATTTTATAATAATATGCAAGAATGGATAAAGCAAAATCTTCACAATGAATATTCTGTAGCTTTTTTGAAATTTTTATGCTTTCAGTAATAAATGTGGGGACTTGTTCATTTTTTCCCCAATAAAAATAGGCCATCGCTTTATATGCCAATGCCCATGCAGTATACATATTCACGTTAAAATTCTGGCTATTTTCTATAGATTCATTAAAAAGTTTTATTGCTTCTTCAAAATTTTTAATAAGGTAACACACAAGCCCTTTCTTATATAAAACTTCTGCGATTCCGAGAGGTTCATCAATTTTTTTATAGAGATCTAAACTTTTATTAAGGAATTCTAAAGCTTGGTCATATTGATAATCTTTTTGATATATAACGCCAACAATTAAAAAATAATTGGCCAAACATAGTTGAAATTTTCTATCATGATTGTTTATGAAAATTGAAGCAATCTTATTTCCTTTTTCTAATAAAGAAAAACTTTTTTTCATCTTATTTAGCGCTTCAAATACTTTCAATTGTTCAACTATAAAAGATAAATAATAATAATTTGATTCTTGAATTTCTTTTTTGTTAATAAATTCTTCTATAATTTCTAAAGCTTTCGAGTATCTTGCCGTATAATTAAAAAATCGAATTTTTAATAATAGGATACTCAAATAGTCATTATTTTCCAGATTTTCTTGTTTTTCGAGTATATCTAGTTTTTGTATTGTCTTTTCATAATCGTTATATATCATTAATTC
>CAYPTZ010000373.1:0-4383 GCA_964413395.1 uncultured archaeon
CCCGGAGCTCTATCTTTTGGACCCGTTTTTAATTCTTGAATCCCATCAAGTACTTCTTTTAAGAGTAAATCAACAGTCTCTGGTTTTAAAGCTTCTTGAGATAGATCGACAAATTGATTCAATTTTTCTAATACTTCATCCAGATCTTTTAATCCAATCCTTTCTTGCAGTAATTTAATTTCTTGAACTGCTTCATCACCAATTTCCTTGAATATTAATACTTGTGTTTCTCCTTCCTTCTCAACCGATTCAGTCATGGTCTTAATAGAATCGACTAAAATTTGAACTTTATCTGCAAGTGTGGTGTTTAAATTTTCAACACTATGTTGTAAGGTTTGAATTGATTTACCTAAAGTAGAAATACGCGAATATATATTTTGTAATAGGTCAGTTAACATTTCTGACATGATTTTATCCTCTTTTACACTTAAATCTGGGTTATTCTATTATGTATTACTTTTACTATACTTCTTTGATTTAATATAGTTTTTGTGTTTTAAATTAGAAATTGATGTTCATTTTTCAAATAAGAAAATTTCACTTTAATATTTAGTTTAATTTTTTCTAGGAAAAAAAGAATTGTGAGTAATATTAAATAATCCTTTTTTCTTTCAGCTTAATTTCTATATTTTCTAATAAATGAAAATTATTATTTAATAAGGCATCAAATAACTGCATTCGTAATGAACTTATTTCATTTTCAGAAATACTTGGTGGGAAAGATATAATTTGTTCCATTTTAATATAGAGATCTTTATAATAGGAAATTTTATCAGTTCTTTTAATCAGTTCTTTCTTTTGGATTTTATTAACTAAATCAATAGTTAACTTTTGAAAGAATTCTGTAGAATATTGACTAAATCCATTAAATTCATTAGTCAATCCAGCATCAACAAATTTGTTTATCTCTGAAGCATATGTGTGTGTAAAATATTCCATCCATTCTGATAAATCAGAAGAAAACATTCTTTCTTCTAAGGAGTATGAAGAGAATAATACAAATTTTAAGTTTTCTTTAGGAAAAATATTTATTCGCAAATTTTCTCTGTTGAAATGCAACTTATTTAATAAATTTAGGTTGATATGTTGAGAAAAATTATAAATTACTATCAAATATGTTGAAAATAATTCCATATCAAAATCATTTGATTTATCTCTATTAAACTGAGTTTTAATAAGATTTTCCTCAAATTCAAATAAATTCAATATTCTACCATTATTATCCATAATGAGATATCCAAAAATAAGCGAATTTTTTAATTTTTCAAGCTCTTGTATAGATATTGCATCTAAATTAATATCCTTGCATTTAATTTTATCAATAGGGGACTCTTCTTCTGTATCATTAAAAATATTCAGACGAGATCTGGAAAATTGTTGGCCTTTTTCAGTAAGGGCATATCGGATCGTAGATTTTTCTTTTTCTTTTAAAATAAAGCCATTTTTTACAAAATGATCTAATTTTGATCTTAAAAAAGATTTTTCCATTAAAATTGATTGATTTAGTTCATTAAAAGTTAAAGAATTGTTATCTAATAGTGAAAAAATTAATGAATATAGCCATACAATATTTACTTCTTGATCAGATTCTGGAGTAATTTTAACTCTCCTAAGAATTTCAAGCATTAGGGTTAAAATTTCTTTCTGATGATTGGCTTTTTTTATACTTGTTGACAATAATTTTAAATTATGTGAAATAATTGGAGAGCCGATTAATTTCCAATCTAATTTGATTAATTCTTCTTCTGATAGTAAATCTTTTTTATGGAAAAAAGTATATATAAATGCATTACTAGATTTTCTATTCCTAATTCTAATACAATCCTTGATAATTTCCAAATTATCCTTTAAAGGATTGGTACAGTCGACAATTACTATGAAAATGTTTGTTTCTTCAAAAATGTAATCACGAGTTTGGATTATGTCATTATATTCTTGTCCTGAAAGATCAAAGATTCCAATATTGTCTGATATTTTAGAAATGAAGGTTTGCACACCAAAAGTAGGTTCCAGAGGATTTTTCAATAACATTGAAAGACTCTCCCCTTTAAAGAAAAGATTGACCAAAGTGCTTTTCCCTACATATTCTTTTCCAAAGAACACGATTTTATAATCCATATCCTAATTTTGTAAAAAAAGGCCTAATAATATTGCTTAAGTTGAATATGGAAATTTAGTTCTTAATCTTTAGAATAACAAAAATGTTTTTTTTACCACATTTAATAATTCCAACTAATTTTAAGATTTATTTGCACATATATTTAATCTCTTTTAATTAAAAAGTGGTTATACATGTAGATCTAACAATAAATCCCCATAGATTTATCAATCCATATTTTATTATGGATATAGACAAAATGCTTTCATTAAAATTGAGGGAAAAAATATCCATATATTCAGAAAATTATTTGAAAAAACGAAATTGGATATCAAATAATTTGATTGTACTAAATATTTTAAGCTTTATAATTGGAATATTAAAACTATTTCCATTGAAACCATCAGCATTAGGAAACTTGATTGGGTCAATTCAAATCTTATCGATTTTTTTTACGATGACGTTTATATTATGGATAATTCTAGATAGAGAGCAGAAATTCCATATCCTTCCCAAAATAAAGAAAAAAGGACAACTATATTTACTCACATTAACGTTAAGTTTAGCTCTCTTATCAATAACAAATTATATTATCTCAAATAGCTATGAAGCAACATTTCTCCACTATTTTTTCATATATATATTGAAATATGGAAGTTATTTCATGCTATATTTTATGGGTATAGTATTTCTCTACCAATTCAAAGATTTTTTGAGGAATATCCAACAATATTCTCCAAATTCTTATATTTCAGCCAAAATTAGTAGGAAAAATTACTATGGGAAATCGGAAGATTTCAATAGTACATTTCAGATATTTCTAAAACTTCTCTATGCAACAGTGATAATTTTTGTATTTGCTTGTTTTGTTCTAATTATGATTTTTGGACGCGAGTTAGCTGATCATATTGGTGCTATTGGACTAATTTGGGGAATGATAGGAATTATTATTATACCAAATTCTCTTTTCTTTAGCTTTGTTATGATCTCACAGATGCTTTTCTTAACCACTCTAATTTCAAAAAAATTGCCAAAAATTCAAAATATTACCATTTTCACTGGATACATTTTTTTCTTTATCTTATTTATGCCAATTTTAGTTGTTCCGAATACTATCAACTATGGAATGATAGAATTTTCAGATAAATTTGAACAAGATTGGGATGAAAAGATACCAAAAAATCTCGAAGATAGCTACTTTATGGATGTTCCATTCGATTTATCATCATATATGCTAGGAATTCCAGCAGACGATTGTAAAATCATTCAAGATGTACAATATTATAAAGATGATGAAATAAGTTTAACTTTTGATGTTTTTCTTCCAAATTCTGATGATGATCAACTCCCTGGTCAAAATTCTACACTGATTCGGGTCCACGGAGGATATTGGATAGCAGGAGATAAGGGAGAAGCAAATACGAACCAAATAAATAAATATTTTGCGGCACAAGGATATATCGTCTTTGATATTCAATATGGTCTCATTAACGTTATCCCAACTGAAATTGAAATTGTTACGGTTTTGGATAGTATTAGTGATTCTGGTTCAAATTTGAAAGGAAATTTTACAATTGACGACCAAGTAAAACACATAGGACTTTTCACAAAATATCTCGCAGATCATGTCACAGAATATGGTGCTAATTTAGATTCAGTCTTTTTAAGTGGTGGGTCTGCAGGAGGTCAATTAATCTCTGCAGTTGGATTAGCCATGACTGAAGGTTATCGATCAGATATGTTTGATGATAGTTTAATAATTAAAGGAATTATTCCTTACTATCCTGCAATCAAATTAGCGGATGGTATTTTTGATGGAGATATAAATTTTATTGATCCAACTCGTTTGATTTCTAATAAATCCCCACCTTGCTTAATTTTTCATGGAGAAAATGATGGAATTGTGAATAAAGAATTTTCAGAAGATTTGATTGATGCATATGTAGCCAACAATAACACCCAATGTATGTTATATTTAATGCCTTTTGGAGGACATAATGCGGTGATGAATTTTTCTGGCATTTATAACCAAATTTTCACTTATTTTATGGAACGTTTTCTATATATCTACAAATAAGAGAAAAGATTACCCTGATCTTATTAAATTTTGACTTTTTTTTTCATTTCTTCTTATATTATATCGTTTTTTTCTATTTCATTTTTTTTATGTTAAAATAATAACAGGAAAATCTTAAAAAATGAATGATTACTACGATTTATCGAATAAAGTGAAAAATTAACTAAAAATTAGATTAACTAAAATAAATTTTTAGGATTAATCTTGT
>CAYPTZ010000374.1:0-4382 GCA_964413395.1 uncultured archaeon
TTTTCAACTTTTACTCATCTGTTCTATGACAAAAAAAGCGAAATTAATTATTTTTGAAAGGATGAAATGAGAGGTTTTGAAATTTTGTTTTTACAGTTTCAATATAATAAATCAAATAAACATTTTCTTAACAAAAATATGTCAAAATTACTATATTTAAATAGAATTCATTATAAGATGATAATTATGAGAAATAAACCATATGAAGACAAATTCCATTTAGAGGGAGGGGAAATTATTCGCCAAATAACATTTGGAATGAATGATGGTGTGGTGAGTATTTTTGCATTACTAGCAGGAATTGCGGGAGCTGGACAAGAACCAAAAACAATTCTTATAACTTTGTTAGCTGCGACTATTGCAGGTGCATTAAGTATGGCCGCTGGAGAATTTATTAGCGGAAAATCTGAAAAAGAATTTTTCAATCATGAAATTGAGCAAGAGCGTTTAGAGATAGAATTAACTCCTGAAATTGAAAAAGAAGAAGTGAGATTGATCTATCATAAGAAGGGATTTCAGGGAGAATTTTTGGACCAAATTGTCGAACAAATTATAAAAGATAAAGATCGATGGGTTAGAGAAATGGTAATTGAAGAATTAGGAATTACGGAATTAGAACAAGAAAGTTCTCTAAAAGAGTCTATTATTATATTTATTGCTTTCATATTAGGATCATCTTTTCCAGTATTACCCTATTTACTATTTTTAACAGTTTTTAACTCAGTAACAATCTTTTGGATTTCAACTGGATTTACTTGCATAGGGTTATTTTTAGCTGGGGCTTTGAAAAAATTTGTAACTGGGACCTATTGGCTAAAGTCAGGAATTGAAATGCTTTTAGTCGGAATTTTTGCCTACGGAATTTCATTTTTTATTGGAAATTTAGTGGGATCTTCTATTTAATATTGTTTTTTTAAATTTGTATAAAATTAGGAAAATCATGCTGAGACATATTGGTATTTTTATAGAGAAATAATTTATTCCTTAATTAGGTAAATGATACTATATATTCATATTCTGGATAACACTTTACATTAGATTAAAAAATGAAATTACAAGATTAAATAATATCAAGTAATCCTTTCGATTTTGAAAAAGAAGAATGATTGCTTTTTTCATTTAAATCTGCATATTCAAGGTGTTTATCGAGATATTTTAATAGAAGATCAAATTCAAGATTCACAAAATCCCCAATTTTTTTATTATGTAATGCCGTACTCTGAAATTGTTTAGACTTTAATGACACTTTAAATGAATTTTTTTGAATTTCATCAATTTTCATACTTATTCCATCAATGGCTAAGGTACTATTTGGAAATAAATATTTTTTATCTGCCATTTTTCGTTCAATTTCAAATATTACTAAATTATCAGAATATTTTTTATTTAATATTATTCGTTTTTGGTCGATATTACCAGTTACAATATGACCATCTATTTTATTGCCATATTTAATGGAAGATTCTAAATTTACTTCTAAACCAAGATTAAATAGATTCATATTTGGTTCTATTGAAGGATCGATAATTTTTTCGCCCTCAAATCCATTTTTTGAGATATTAGTTATTGTAAAGTGAATTCCATTTATTAAAACTTTACTGCCTAAATTTAAGTCAGAATTAATTTTTTTTCCATGGATATATATTTGATAAAGATTTTTAATCTTTCTTATGGATGTAATAGTGCCAATATCCTCAATAACACCTGTGAACATAATAACCCTCTATATTTTTATTTATTAGATAATTTATTATAATTAGAGATTATATTTAAATACTCAGTATTTAGTAGTTAATACTCATATTTGAGTAATTATCTTTTTTTTTTACACACTTATTAATAAACTTTATGTTTTTAAAGAGTAGTGAACTATTCTTTAAAATTTGCTTTTGTTCATGTTCAATAGTAATTTAATCCTTTAAAACTATTCATCATAAAGTTTAATTGCAATACTAGAACAAAATATCATTTATAGATAAAGAATTGAAAAATATTAGTCAAAAACAAATTAAATTCTTTATTTTTTTCGTATCTAAGCGATTTTTCAATACTATATAACGTTTGTGAGAAAAATATTTCAAATTTAGAAAATATACTACACATTCACTCTAATTTAATATAAATTGAAGTGAAGAAAAAATTGGAAACCTTCATTATTTTAATAATATACTTTTAAATACAAAATTATAAGGTATACGAGTAAATAAAATAAATTATTCGAAATTTTATGATGCCTTCATGGATATCTTAGATAAAAAAGAATTAAATATGATCTTTAGGTTGTTTCCATTGTGCTTTTTTACTATATTTTTCTACTTCCAGCTGTGCTCTTCTTAAAGGCGCCAAAGTACCTGGACCTCCGATGCATCCATGAGGGCACGCCATACCTTCAACTAATAAAGGTTGAGGGTTTAAGTTTCCTTTCTTTATGTTTGAGAGTAATGATACACATTTTTTTAATGTATCTGCAGATTCTTGTGGAATATTAATATCTTCACCTAATAGGGCTTTTGTTTGCTCAATTACGGCATTAGCAACGCCTCCTGCGACAGGAAACCCCCTACCTAAAGTAGATGCATCATTTAATTGATTTGATGGTTCAATTTTTGTTGGATCAATTTTATTTGCTTGAAATAAAGCAGATAATTCTTCAAAAGTCATTACAAAATCAACAACTTTCACAACTTCAGGAATAAAACATTCTTCCTTTTTAGCAATACATGGGCCAATAAAAACTACTGCACAGTTAGGATCTTCACGCTTGATAACTTTTGCAATTTCAACCATAGGAGCAAAGGAATGTGAAATATTATTCTGAGCGATATTGGGAAATTTCTTTTCAGCCATCATTGACCAAGAAGTACAACAACTCGTCCCAACAAATGTTTTAGTTTTTTGAGGATTTTGGATCTTTGAATCCTGAGATTGATTATTTTTTATAAGTTCGATTAATTCTTTACTTTCATTTATAACAACTACGTCAGCACCATATGCAACTTCTCGAATATCCTGAAATCCTAATTGTTTAATCGCTTCTATTAACATATCGGGTGTTACAAGCGGCCCAAATTGACTAACAAATGCTGGGGCTATCTCTGCATATACCTTCTTACCACTTTTCAATGCATTAATTATTTGAACTAATTCGGATTTCTCAGCAATAGCTCCAAACGGACAAGAAACAATACACATTCCACATGAAACACATTTTTCATGATCAATTTCAGCAAATCCATTACTATCTGAGGTAATAGCCTCCACACCACATGCAGCAGCACAAGGACGTTCTCGATACACTATTGAGTTATATGGACAGACTTGAGCACATTTACCACATCTTATACATGCATCTTGATCAATATGAGATTTACGATTATCTAATATGCTAATACAATTTTTTGGGCAAACAGATGTGCAGGGATGTGCTATACAACCTCTACAAAGATCGGTGACAATGAAAGAATGCTCTGGACATCGTTCGCATCCAATTTTAATGACATTTACTATAGGTGGTTTTATCACTTTTTCAGAAACCATCATATTTACTACGTCATCGTCGGTGATTGGCCCTGAAGATCCAAATTCTTTTAAATCCATCCCAAAAGCTAATCGAACTCTTTCCTTTACAATCGCTCTTTCTTTGAAGACTGATTCTCTATAAGTTGGAAGATCTTTGGATATTATTTCATAAGGAATTTGTTCAATATAATTTGGTAATTTATCTTGAACTATCATTCTAGCAACTGCTGCAAGAACTCTACGGCGTATATCTGTAACTGGGGTATATATTCCGCGCATTTTTTCAAAAATGTTTAATAGAGGTAAGGGCATTTATAGTATCTCCAAATTCTCCTGCTATATTTGATTTTCAACTAGTTCAGTAATAAGATGAATTAATTTATCTGATGTCATTTTATTGTAAATTATTCCATTGATCTCAACATTAGGAGAGTTAATACCAGTATCTCCACAAGAATCCATACAAGTAACATTGGTAATATTACAATTTTTTTGAAATAAAGGATTAGTTTCAGCGATATCAGTTAATTCTTGCCCCCCATGCGTAAGGCAATTCATTCCACAACAAATATTTAAATTAATTTTATTCATTTGTATTTACTCCAATTTAATTATATCAAATAATTATATGAATTTTTTTCAAATATTATAAAAAGATAAATCATTTTAATGAAACAAATTCAACTTATATAGATGGCGATATGGAAAAATATGATTTGATTGTAATAGGGAGTGGTGTGGGATTAACTGTATTGAATCAAGGATTGAATATAGGGTTAAAGTGTGCTTTAATTGAAGATGCCAAAATGGGGGGAACCTGTTTAACACGTGGTTGCATTCCAAGTAAAGTGTTAGTCTATCCT
>CAYPTZ010000375.1:0-4381 GCA_964413395.1 uncultured archaeon
AATTAAAATTTTCACCAGATAGAATTATTTCTAAACATAAAGGTGATTCTCTATTTAAAATAGTAGGAGCGGCATCTATTATTGCTAAATATGAAAGAGATCAGATTTTACAACAATATGCATTGAAATATGGTAAGGTAGGTAGCGGATATCCTGCGGATCCTTACACAAAAAAATTCCTAAATGAATATTATGAACAAAATAAATCATTTCCACCAATTGTAAGAACATGGTGGAAAACAGTTGAAAATATTGTTAAAAAGTTTGAAATTAAGAAAAATCAAAAAAAAATTACTGATTTTTAAAAAGCTATTCTTCTCCAAGATATCTTCCAAATAATACAGTATGATCAGTTTGAAAAGAAGAAATATTAATGTTATCAGTCACTTCAAGACCCGCTTTATTTAGCTCTTTAATTTCTCTTAAAAATATTTCATTTGGATCAGCAGTAGTATCAATAGATCTAGCTTTAATTGCGTAAATAAACCTTCCTTTACGTGGAGTTAAAAATCTCTTTGCATTTTTAATTAAAATTTCTGTTTGATTAGGTTGAGCCACATCTTGAAAAATCACATCAACTGAACCAGATACAAATTTTGAATATTCAAATGGTCTATTAGCATCTCCCAAAATAGGAATAACATTTTTTCTATCAGTACAATTTTGAACTAGTTCACGTAAACTCCGTGGGGAAAATTCAACAGCATAAATTGTTCCATTTCGAATAATATCACTACAATGGCTTACAGTAGTCCCACTTGATGCACCTAAATATAGCAATTTGCTGGAATTATCGATAAAGATTTTTCTGGCATTATTTTTTATTGCACTACATAATTTTGAACGATAAGGGTTCCATTCACGATATTGAATATCTCCTTCATCGAATAATTTTTCTCCATATATGATTCTGTTTTTGTCTAAATTTTGTGTATATATTCTTTGCTTTTCTTTAAAACCAGAACTATAAATACCATCAAATTTTGGATGTCGTTTTATTTTTACCATATCTCTCACTCACTTTATTTGGGAATTTAACTATTTTTTATAATCTTTCTTTTTTTTAGTATCTTTATTTTTATTGTTTCTTGAACTTCCATCTTTATAATCTCGATTTTGGCTAGATCCTGAAGAAGATTTGTTTCGATTATCTGAACCTTTGAAATTTCTTGAACTTCCGCCTTTATAATCTCGACCTTGGTTAGATCCTGAAGAAGATTTGTTTCGATTATCTGAGCCTTTGAAATTTCTGGAACTTCCGCCTTTATAATCTCGACCTTGGTTAGATCCCGAAGAAGATCTGCTTCGATTATCTGAACTTCTGAAATTTCTGGAACTTCCACTTTTATAATCTCGACCTTGACTAGAACCTGATGAAGATCTGCCTTTTCTACCTTTGAAATCTCCTTGATTTCGGTCTTTTTGGAATTTACCCTTATGGAATTTTTCTTTATCACCAGAAAAATCTTTTTTAATAGGAGGTTTAGGGAATTGTTTTTGTATTAATTCTATTTTCTTATCAATCATTTCTTTATAGATATCACCAATAAATTTACCTTTATGATAATCTACTTTTGCTAAAATGGATATTTTTCCTGATAACATACGAGCAATTTTACCCCTAAGATAAGATTTTTCACCTCGAATTTTATTCCATTGGAATATAACCCCATATTTAGGTGTATCTCCACCAGATTTCATTGCTTTGAATAATGCTTTTTCAGCACCTAAAACCTGAATAGTGCTTGAAGACATAGTTGCTAAACGTTCTAAGCTACCAGCAATTGACAACAATTTGGCAGTAATTTGAGCACCTATTACTGTTTTCATATTAGGACATATTTTATCCAAGGTAGTTGAAACATATTCTTCTAATTTATCGTGATAATCTTTAAGATCTAATATTCGATGTGCAAGTTCCAAAATTGTTGTTGAATCATTTTCAGATAGTAAACCACCCATAGATCTTTTAGCTTTTTCAATAATTAATTTTGCTTTTTTTTCATTTAATCCTAATTCATTTATTAGTTTTTCTTCACTGAAATTGGCTCTAATACCAATTTTTGCAACTATACGAGTAAATTGAATATTATCTGCAATAAGTTTGTCGGTTAATTCTGGAAAATGTAATCCATACCATTCACGTAATCTTGAGGAGAAAAAGTTTATTGATTTATCAATATCATTTAAAGTATCAATTGCTTGTTTTACTTGAAAATCTTCTTGAGTAGATATTTCGGCAATTTGATTTTTAATCATAATTTCTGAAAGAGTTTTAGTTCGGTCATTCAAATCTTTTACATTAAATTTTATTTTTGCATCCATCCACAATTGAATTAAATTTTGCCTTATGATCTTTAAATTCTCTAGATCATCGCAAATAACAGCACTAATACCGTCAATCTTGCTGAGTGAAATTCGATCAGTTGGATCTTCAACTTCAATAGTGGAATAGCCCTGTTCTTTCAAATTTTCACACATTTTTTCTAATTCTTCAGGAAGGTTTCCCTTTTGTAATTGCAGATAATTTTCAGCAATATTTTCTATAGTAGTATTCTGAAAAATTATATCTAGAACTTCTTTCGATTTTTCTTTTATTGCTAATATCCCATAAACAGTTGGTAATAACAAGGCTTTCATATATCTCAATTAATATAGATAATGATCAACATAAAATTTTACTCTTCTATGAAAATTAATAAAATTTTACTCTTCTATGAAAATTAATAAAATTTTTTGCCTTTTGAAGATTTAAAAATTTGAAGAATTATAAGTTTTAAGAGTGAACTAATTTGTCAAATTCATTAGAGTGTGAAATAGCAGGAATCAAATTTGCAAATCCAATTATATTAGCCTCTGGTATACTTGGTGTTGTTCCATCTTCAATGATAAGATTATCAAAAGCAGGTATTGGAGGATTAACAACAAAAACCGTTGGTCCTCAAGCAAGAATTGGGTATAGTAATCCAAGTATCATTGAAATAGACAACGGAACATTTTTGAATTCTGTGGGTTTAGCGAATCCAGGTATCAATTTTTTTGTAGATGAAATTCAGGAAATAAAGAAAGAAATTTCAACCCCATTAATAGTCAGCGTCTTTGGAGATGGTCCTAAAGGATTTGCAGCGACGGCAAAACTTGCAGAGAAAGCAGGGGCCGATGCAATTGAAATAAATATCTCTTGTCCACATGCTGAAGTTGCATCTATTTCCCTTTCTCCTGAATTGACTAAAGAATTTATTCAAGAAGTCAAAAAAACGGTGAAAATTCCTGTTTACGCAAAGATTACTCCAAATATAACAAATATTATCCCAATAGCACAGGCCGCAGAGAAGGTAGGAGTGGATGCAATTGTTGCAATCAATACAGTAAGGGGGTTATCTATTGATTATAAGACAGGAAGACCAGTATTAGCTCACGGAATAGGAGGAATTTCAGGTAGGGCAATCAAACCTATTGGTGTAAGAATTGTTTATGAAATTTATCCTCATGTAAATATTCCAATAATTGGATGTGGAGGAATTTCAACATGGAAGGATGTTCTAGAATATATTTATGCTGGAGCTACCGCAATACAAATAGGTTCAGGATTTTCAATGGGACCTGAAATTATCTCTGATATTAAATTAGGATTAAATAATTTTCTAAATGAAAATAAAATTGCAAATTTACAAAATTTAAAGGGAAAGGCACATGAATTCACTGATCAATTGGAGGCTAAACCAAGAATATGCCAATAAAACCTCATTTAGATTATCGTCTGAATAAACCATACATCACACCTATTATTGACATTAAAAAAGAAACTCCATCAGTAAGGACGATTACAATAAATTATTCACCTATAGAAAAAAACATAGTTTTCAAACCAGGCCAATTTGTTATGGTATGGATTCCAGGTATAGATGAAATTCCTATGTCAATTTCTCACTTTAACGAAAATAATATTATATCCATTACTGTGGCAAATGTTGGTCCTGCAACGCAGTTATTAACCAATTTAAAAGTCGGAGATAAAATAGGAATTCGAGGACCATATGGAAATAATTATGAACCTAAAGCAGGTACAGCAATTATTGTGGGTGGAGGAATAGGAATGGCATCAGTGTTACCTTTAATCAAACAGCTAGTTTTGAGAAAAAATCTTTCAAATTCAGTTAATATTGATAAAGTTATTTGTATTGAAGGTGTGAAAAAGGGATCAGATCTTCTATTCGTTGATGAAATATCTTCATTTTACGAAAATGAAGAATCCTTAGAAATTTGTACCGATGATGGAAGCTGTGGATTTAAAGGATTTACTACAGAAAAATTAGAATTAGTTTTAGAATATGAAATTCAAAAACAAATTACTCAAAATACATCTTCCCCAATTACTGTT
>CAYPTZ010000376.1:0-4381 GCA_964413395.1 uncultured archaeon
AATTCACTTCTATCACATCTAAATGATTGTAATCTTCCTCGGAAAGTTCATCAGCTTCAATTGTAACTTTGGCACACAAAATCGGGATATTTCCTTCATAATTTGCTTTTAAAGACTCCGAAGTTCCTGAATCTGTATAATTTGCATCAATATTATCCAAGGCGGAAATAATTTGAGGGATTGAATAGATATGTGATGGAGTATCTAAATTAAAAGTCATTTGAGATTTAATTAACAGATTCACAGTTGTATTAACTGGATAATTATAATGATAAGAAAAGGTGTCACTATCTTGAACTAAAGAATAATGAACATTATAGAAATTTGGAACTAAATTATTCCATTCTTGAGTACCATAAATATTTTCAGAGTTTTCAAATTCAACAACTCCAGTAGAATCTGTCAGTTCGTCATGATTGTCATATTTTTGTTCTTTGTTAATTCTTCCTTTTACATACTTTATAGTATCAGTATCGTCAAAAATTTCCATTTTCACATTGAACTGATCAAGATTTTGAACTAGACCATGCTTTTCAATGAAATTGGAATCATCCAGCTTTTCTGGAATGTATTCACCATTTATAACATCCGCTTCTACAACTTGAACAAAAGTATAAAATTTATCTTCTCCTACAACTTCTTGATATGCACTCATTAGCATTGTGTCATCTTTTTGGAATTCAATAACTCCTTCAATATAGCTAGAATAATGCAAAGGATCATTATAACCACTATCGATATTAAATAAAGTATCGAATTCATATGATTCATCATTTACATCATATATCCAATTTCCACTATCATAAAATTCAGTATATGCCGTTATTGTATCTTCTTCATTACTTTCTAAATACAATTCTAATGAATTTGGAATTTTCATTAAATCAGTGATAAATGTCGGTGTATAAAAAACACGGACATAAAAGTTAAGAGAGTCGATAGCACTAGCATCCTTAATGACTTGACGATAATACTGGTTAGCATTTTTAACCATTTCACCATTAAGATTGAAATTTACAATTCCCTCAATATCAGTAAACTCCATTTGATAGTACATAGGGGCAAAACTTTTCAAAATCTGTTCTTCATCATCAAAATAAGGGTATGATATAGGTAATTTATCTTTATCTTGAGTGAAAAACTCATTTTCAAGACCTTGAGGTATTTTTTCCAGATCATTATATAAATATTCTCCAGTACTATCTGCAAGATAAGTATTTATTCTATCTGAGCTACCTGAATTTGGGACTATTCCAAATTGCATCCAGACAGGTGAATTGTTCAATACATATCCAGAAAATGCATCAGTTAATTTAAAAGTATAACTTTTTGAATCTGAATAAATAATCGAAGGATCAATTTTAAAATTGGCATCAACCCATTGATCTGTTTGAGAATCAATCATTTCAAAACGAACATCTGTTGGTTTAATTTCTATGATTATGTTTCTACTCACAGGATTATAGTAATCATCGCCAAGATATTGAATAATTGCAATATATTTTCCAGGAATTAATGGAAAATTTCCATATTGAGTATTATTAACTGTAAAATTGAAGTTTCCAAAATTTATTTCAGTATTATTTATCCAATAATACCCACCTTCACCATTTGATATACCCAATAAAAGATTGTTTTTTGAAGTTATTTGAGTTAGTTCTAAATTTACCCAACTATTTCCAATATATCTATATAATTTATATTCTTCATCAAGTGGAATCGATTCGAAACTAACTTGAGGAACTTGTTCATTATCAATTAACTGACCATATATATTATTTGTATGATTTCTCTTTACTTCTATTTCATATAAATCATCTAAGGCAACATCAAAAAGGTCAACATTCAGATCATTTTTATGAAGTTCAAATGTAGGAGAAATTTGCACTTCTCCATTTTTAAAGAAAGAACTCCCATTATATTCAAGCCTTAAATCATAATACGTAGATCTAGGTTTTCCAATAATGACCATTTGCTTTGTATAATCTACCCCAATAGGAAAAGCTAATCCTATTCTTATGTATTCAGTACTTTCTTGAGTTTCTTTCGCTTTTAACCATATAAAACCATTGATCATATCATTTGAATTGATAATATTTTCATTTGTAAATTCAATATTTGATATTTCAATGATTTTAGTGTAATACAATTCTTCTGAAAGTAAAGGTTTACCAATAAATACTGTGTCACTACGTATAAATTGTACAGTATTAGATGAACTTGTAGAGATATCGAATAATCCAGAACTAAATAGTTTTGCTGAGAGATCATAAATTCTTGGATTCACTAAACCAATGGAATTTTCTTCATAATACATTGTTGCATTATTTATCAGATCAACTAAAAAAATACCCCCACATGTTAATGTTTGGTAATAATTAGTCGCATCTCCAAAATCAAGATTAGGATGTGAAGAACTATCTTCCCCAACAATATATATTGAATGAATCGTAGATAAAATGAAGTTTTCATCATCAATAGTTGAAAAAATTTCATATAAGGGAATAACAATAGATAGTTTTCTAACATACATATTAAATAATGTATATATGTTTTGATCATCATTTGCTAATTCATAAATAGCATCTAAAGAAAGAGAATATATTAAGAGCTCATTAATTTGAACTTCCTCATCATTAATATACGTTACATTAAATTGAATTTGTATTTCATTATAGGTAGAACCAAAATCACCATTCATTGTTGCAGGAATGAACAGATCTATATTAAATCCTTCAAAACCTTGATTAAAAGTGTATGGATTGAAGTCAAGATTTTCATACTTCAAGATTAAATTATTTTTTAAATATTCATAAAATAATCTTCCTACTGAATCAACTTTCACATTATATTCTAATTCATCAGAATTTTCAATCCTTATATATCGTTCTTGACTAAATTCTCCATTCACTCCTTCAATACTTACCCCATTTAAGAATCTTATATCTTCGGAACTGAGATGACTCGAAGTAACTTTTGTACAGAAATGACCTTCATCATCAAAAATTTCAACATTATTCATCGATAGTCCATCAAATTCTAGGCTGATAAGATATCCCATGGGTAAAGGATTATTAAATTCATCAATAATCTGTCCATAAATCATATCATTAATTTTATATTCTTGGTTGAGTGTACTTTTTACTTCATATTCTCCATCAGTTAAGAAAATACGATAATTGGTATCTACTAAAAACTCCAATAAATTATTAGACTCCACATTTCCAGAACAATCGACAGTATACCATTCGAATCTTAATGAATTACTAAAAATTACATCAATATTTTTGATTTTATTAATAACATCTTCATATAAATTCAAGTTTATCTGATACGCTTCAGATAGTAGAATGAAATCCGATTCATAATATTTTTGTTGCCAGATTATTCCATCTGTGGTATGTAAGGATAGCATAATATAATCTAATCGACTTTCTACTAGAGGATCGTAAAGAATATCAAATTCTAAGTCATTATGGATGGATGTATATGGGATCTCATTATAATCTTCATCTTGGATGTATTTCATATCTTTCCCAAAGGCAATAGTCGATTTAATTGGAGTTACATCAATAATGGTATCGAGAATTGAAGATCCAGAATTAATTCCATCACTAGTCGTAATTTTAAAGAAAATTGTGGCCTCATTTAATAGAATATCAGCACTTGTTCCATCATCTGCAGTTATTGCATACATAACCTCTCCTTCATTCAAACCATCTACTATTGTTGAATGCGCTGTAAAAGTATAGAAATTTTGTATTTCTGTAAGAGTTGTGCTAAGAATATATGTAAATGGACCATGGTTTTCATAAGAGTATTCTAAAACTACTTCATTCAAATCTTGAGAATAATCCATGAAATTTATCTCAAAATCTGTTCCAAATTCAACAATAGTATCATATCCATAAAAGGTTGGATTAGGAGCATATTTATCTAAAGTTCCAAGGAATTTCTTTTCACTTAATAGTTCACCATTTTCTTTAACTTCTAATTTCAATGCATAAGAAGCATGATTTTCTTGTTGAGCTAAGATTGTAGATGAATCTAATATTATGTCAGTATCTGTATCTTCATCAAAATCAGCTAAAGTAATTGTTTTTGATGGACCACAATCCAACGTAGTAATAATATTTGATTTAACATATGGGTGAGCGTTTAAAATATTGTTATCAACTGATGCACTAATAATTAATGATTCGCGATTATTATTCATCAATTTCCAATTTATTATTATTTTTCCTTTTATATATTTTTGAGAAGTGAGATCATCTGGATCTTCATTTTGAATGTATTGATCCACATCATCTTTTAGGAATAATGAGATAGAATTTGAAGAATATAGATGAAAACCTTTATCATCCAAGAGAATATTAAGAGG